>CALJIQ010000183.1 GCA_937973995.1 uncultured Saprospiraceae bacterium | reverse complement strand
ACATTTCCGCAGCCAAAATCATTTTCTTAATCAACACCACTTGTCCAAAATGATAATAACTATGCTCAATGATCCCATCAATATTTCGACGATAATCTCCATATTCTACTTTTACGAAACCTTCATCCAATTGGGCATCTGTCAGTTGCTCCACAGCAGTGGCAAAACGTTCCGCATCTGTAAATAACTTTTGCCGCAAAGCGTTCCAATCTGCTTCCGATTGAATGGGTGGCATGTCAAAACTAAATTTATCTCGTATATCGAGCGACCCACCTTCTAAGACTTGAAGCACGCCAGCAATATAATAATCTAAGTGAAAAGTCAACACCGCAATGGTGTTTAAGTTGCCCACTTGGGTTGTGGCTTGTTGCCAAGTTAGGTCAGAAATTTGTTCCTTGAAGTTAGTATTGGCAATCCATTTTCCATTGAGGATCACCTCTCTAAATCTTTTGGCGATTTGTGTGGTTTGTTGCTTTTTCAATGTAGTTATAGTTTATGATTAGTGATGAGGGATTAATAAAATCACCCAACTTAAGTCACGGATTTAGACTTGTGCGTTTTATTTTTGTCCTAGTGCTTACTTAGGTAGAAGACAAGCCTCTAAATACTTATTCCCTGCAATGAATTGACCGTCCATTTCAAGGCCTATAATTCCTTGTTTCAAAAAGTCTTTTCAAAGGTACAGAATTTTTGATTTAAGATTTCAATAAAAAGATTTTTATAAATGAGTAAAATAAATTTAAAAATTTAATTATATAAAAATTTCTTTTTATTATTCCCAAATTACCTTGTAACTTCGCCCCCAAATAATACCTTATGCGTAAGATCAAACTTTACATCGCCATGAGCCTGAATGGAAGAATCGCTGCTAAAGACGGAGGGGTAGATTGGCTGGAATCCATTCCGAATCCTGATAAATTGGATTATGGATATAAAGAATTTTACGACTCTATTGATACCTCTATTCAAGGGAATGCGACGTATCAACAAATCATTAATTGGGATATACCCTTTCCTTATAAAGGCATTAAAAACTTTGTATTGACTCGTAATCCCAATTACACCAACTCGGAACATGTAGAGTTCGTCGCTTCTAATCACATCCCTTTTATCCAGCATTTAAAGCGACAAGAGGGCAAGGATATTTGGCTGATTGGCGGCGGGCAAGTCAATACGCTCTTATTACAGGCGGGTTTGATCGATGAGTTGCGGGTCTTTGTGATGCCGATTATTATTCCTTCGGGTATTGGTTTGTTCGAAGCCTTTCCTCCTCAAACGCAATTATCTTTATTGAACAGCCAGACCTATCCTACGGGGGTGGTGGAATTGAAGTATGGATTTGGGGATCATGTTTAAATTTACCATATACTCGTCAGGAGACGAGTAAAATAGGTCAGGAGACTTAAAATATCGCTACTTGCCCGATGTTTTAAGTCTCCTGACTAGAAACCGCTATCCTAGTCGTATCCCGACGACTTCTATGCTAATAACTTACCTTTACCAGCCTATCTTTCTACCTACTCCAAGTTAAACAATCGTTAAGAATATAGGGGAAAACCTTTAAAATAATCCTCTTTTATGGGAGGGGTAGCTTATTTTTGGGGGTGACTGGCAATAAGGGCGAGTGCTAGGAGGTTTATTTTGCTAGAAAATAGCATTTCCCTTGCAAGTATTGTTTTGTTGCGGGTGGCGAGTTGTGGATTACGAGTTACTTTAGCAAACTCGTAACCCGCAACCCGCCACTCGAAAACCAATTCTTTCCAATATGAGAAAAATTAGTTTGATTGTATGGCTTTGTTTATTAGGGATAAGTACCAGCCTATTTGCCCAAGAAACAACCATTTTTACCGACCCCAATCTTTCCTATAAGAAGGGAATGGAGTTTTTTAATAAGGGCTTATTTGGCGCTGCGAAGGCAGAATTCCTAGAGGTGATGGAAACGGTGAAATTAGAAAATGAACCCGAATACCGAGATTTACAAATGCAGGCCGAGCTGCACTATGCCAAGTGCGCGATTCGCCTACAACATCCAGATAGCGAAAAGCTGATGGTCGATTTTATCCGCAAATATTCCCCTGAACCCGTAGCGAGTCAAGCGGTGATAGAGGCAGCGAATTATTATTATAATGATCGACAATACAAAAAAGCCTTGGAGTTTTTGGATTTGATTGAGACCAGCAGTTTATCGGCGGAACAGCGGTCGGAGGTCTTGTTTAAAAAAGGCTATGTGTATTTTGTCAACAAGAAATTTGCTGAAGCCAAAGAAGCGTTTCGACAAATCAAGGAAACTAGAAATGAATATTACTATCCTTCCAATTATTATTATGGGATGACCCAATTTTTTGAGGGCAATTATAATGAAGCGACTAGGAGTTTTGAAAAGGTAAGTGCTTCTAAAAAATATAAGTCACATATACCGTATTACCTATCTCAAATTTATTTTGCCGAGGGCAGTTACGATCAGTTGATTAACTATGCGGTGCCGAAGGTAAATGATCCACAAGTGCGAGACCGTAAAGAGATCAATCAGTTGATCGGACAATCGTATTTTGAAAAGCGCATGTACCCCGATGCCCTACCCTATCTAGAGGCGTATGCAGAAGGGGCTGGCAAAATGCGAGAAGAGGATTTTTACCAATTGGCGTTCACGCAATACCAAACAGGGCATTATGCGGCAGCGGCAGAGAACTTCGAGCAATTGAGTTCTACGGATAGTAAAATGGGGCAGAATGCTTTATATAATTTAGCAGATTGCTATATCCGTTTAAACCAAAAAGAAGATGCCAGAAATGCTTTTGGTGCGGTGAGTCGAATGACCTATGATCCAGTCATCCAAGAAGAAGCCTTATTCAATTTTGGGAAACTCTCTTATGAATTGAATCAGGATAGAGATGCGATTTCTGCATTCCAAAAAATACCACAGGGGTCAAGATATTACTTCGAAGCACAGCAATTAATGGGGGAGGTATTTTTAAATACTAGGGACTATGCTAGGGCATTAAAGATCATGGATGATATGCCCAACTTAACCCCCCAAATGCAGGAGACCTACCAAAAGGTGGCCTACCTCAGAGGCTTGCAATTATATGCAGATAAAAATACAGAGCAAGCGAAAAAGTACTTTATGAAAGCCATCCAAATGCGGGCGAACTATGAGTACAGTGCTTTGGCTAATTATTGGTTGGGAGATATTGCGTATAAAGAAGGGCAATACCAACAGAGTATGCGGCATATTGATGACTTTATGACTACGGCTAGTAGTATCCGAGATTTGCCAGATGAGTCTTCTGTCGCAATGGCGAATTACGTGCAGGGCTATAATATGCTAAAGACCAAAGATTATAATCGAGCAGCGGGTTATTTCCAAAATGTGGTATCCGATATTCGCAGAAATTCTATGGCCATTCAGAATGATGTCATTAAGAAGCAGGTATTATCAGATGCGGTACTACGATCGGGAGATGCTTTATTTAAATTGAACCAATACGATAATGCAATTACCTTTTATAATGAAGCGATTAATGCTCGGTATAAAGGCTTCGTTTATGCCTTATACCAAAAAGCCGTCATCGAGGGTCTGCGTGGACAAACGCAGGGTAAGATTATCGCTTTAGAAGACATCGTTCAGAAGTATCCGAAATCAGAATATACGGATGATGCCTTATTGCAATTGGGTATTACTTACCAAGAGCAAGGTCGTTTCCGACAAGCCAAACAGCCCTTGAACACCTTGGTCACTCGATATAAAGGAAAGTCTGATTTAATCAATCAAGGTTTGATTCGCTTAGGCTTAATCACCTATAATGAAGGGAATGCCAATGGAGCATTAGATTATTATAAAAAGATATTTGATAATAATCCAACAGCTAAAGAATCGGAAGAAGCATTGGCTGCGATCGAAGAAATATACGTAAAAGACTTAGGACAAACGGATGCTTATTTTGCCTTCTTGAGAAGTATTAAATACGATGTAAATGATGCGGAGAAAGAGTCGGTTAGTTTCCGTTCAGCAGAAGCGCAATTCGAAAATGGGAATTATCCTAGAGCCATAGATGCTTACACTCGCTACCTACGACAATACCCTAATGGTAGAAATCAGATCGTTGCCTTGTACCATAGAGGGGAATCTTTTAGTGTGCAAAAACAATACAGTAATGCCCTAAGAGATTATGAAAGTGTCATCCAAAAAGGGCAGAGTAAATACTTTTTGAAAGCCTTGAACAAAGCGGCCATCATCGCTTATAACCATGAGCAAGATTTCCGAAAGGCCTATGATTTGTACACAGAACTAGAACGATCTGCTGCTAGTGAAGATCAGATTTTCGATGCCCAATTGGGTGCTTTACGCAGTGCCTATCGTATTGGAAATACAAGTGCGGTATATCGTTTAGCAGAGCAAGTGGCAACTAATCCAAGAGCGAGTCAAGAGCAAAACGCTGCTGCTAATTTTTATCTTGGTAAAGTAGCTTACGATCAAAAAGATTACAATAAAGCCCTACCTGCTTTTGAAATCGTCACTGCCAATTCAGATAATGAATTAACCGCAGAGGCACGTTATTTAGCCGCCTATATTATCTACCAACGTAGAAATTTAGAACGAGCAACGGAGCTATTACGGGAAGCGAGTAGAGCCAATTCTAGCTATCCTTATTGGATGGCAAAATGTGTGATACTTTTATCCGATGTCTATTCTGAAAAAGGGGATTTCTTCCGTGCCAAAGCTACCTTAGAAGCCTTATTGGCGAATTATAATGAAGACCAAGAATTGGTACGAGAAGCACAAAAGAAGTTAGAAATTTTAAGAAAAAAAGAATCCTCTAATAATCGAATTCTGAAAGAAGATCAGAATAGTTTGTTGGAGTTGGATGAGGGAAATTAAATTAATTGAGAATGGAGAATTGAGAATTACAAATACAACGTGTGCTAGGTAATTCTCAATTCTCAATTCTCAATTCTCAATTAAAGAATATGGTTTTTAACAAAAATATAATCATCGCCCTAATCATTCTTTTAGTAGGAACAACCGTTTCCTACGCACAAGGCGATTTAGAAACAGGGGAAGTAGAGGTCATCAAAGATTTTGATGCTAGGTTAAAGGATACCGAAAAAATATCTGTCACCCCTCATCTCCCTAACCAAGAAGCGGTTACTAAAACGCAAGTATATAATATCCCGCCACGTACGATGCAGGTGGAGTATTTAGCCCCTAAGATTCGACCCATTGCTATGCGGGGAGATAAATTGCCGGAGGCGTATGATGGGTATTTGAAATTGGGTGGAGGAATTCCAACTACTACTTTTGGCGAATTGGCGTACAACACGTTTTATGACGATCAGTATGATATAGGGGTAAAGCTAAAACACCACCAAGCCAATTTTAAGAATTTAGAAAATCAGCGGTTCATGGAAAATAGCGGGGAATTAATGGGGACTTATTATTTGGAACAAGGCTATGCCGTAGGTGGAAATATCGGATATAGGTCTGACCAAGTCCACTACTACGGCTATGACCATGAGGTAGCAGATTTTTCTAGAGAATCAGTCAAGCAAAATTTTAACACCTTCGATCTTGGATTAAAGTTTTTCAATGGCGAGCGGACTCAAGGAGATATTAATTATCGAGCAGGCTTGAATGTCTATAACGCCAAAGACAACTTTGCCGCCAAGGAACGCCATTTTGATGCAGGTATTGGAGCCACCAAATGGTTTGATGGACGGCATTCTTTGGATGTGGACATCAAAGCAGATTTCACTACCTACCAAGACTCTGTCAAACAGAAGCTGAATAATTTTTATATCAATCCCGCCTTCACATTTCACAATGAAGGTATTAAAGCACAGGTGGGTGTTAACCTTGCTTCTGTAGATGAAGAATTTTCGGTATTTCCTGATGTAGAGGTATCTGCTAATATTGTTGGCAATAAATTCACTGCCTTTGTTGGGGCAGAAGGAAATCTTCAGCCTAACACCATGCGAACACTTAGTGATTATAATCCATTTATCAGAACCTTTGGTAGTTTAGAAATACGAAATACTAGTTATAATCATTTCTACGGTGGGTTAAGAGGTACAGTGGCTGGCTTTAATTATAAGGGGCAAATTGGGTATAAAGACGCTAAGGATCTTCCCCTATTCTTGAATACCAATACCATCTTTCCTGACTCCTCTGCTTTGACTAAATTTGATGTCGTATATGATTCCGTTCGGATTTTCAATATCCAAGGAAGTATCGGCGCCACCATTTTAAGGGATTTGGATTTAACAGGAACCATCAGTATCAATCGCTTTGAATTAAATAACGAAGAGAAGGCTTGGCATTTGCCCTTCTTGGAAGCCAACTTCACAGGTGTCTATAGAATGCTAGAGGATAAGTTCCGATTGAAGGGAGAATTATTTGTTGCCAATGGAGTTCCTTATCGAATAGAAAATAATCGATCCGATAATTTAAATGCCTTGTTGGATGTCAGTGTAGGCGGGGAATATATTCTATCCGAAAATTTAGGCGCTTTTGTGGAGATCAATAATCTACTCAATAATAAGCGACAGCGTTGGGCGAATTATCCTACTTATGGATTGAATGTTTTGGCGGGGGTGACGGCTAAGTTTTGATTTTTTTAAACCACATTAGGGCACATTAGTTTTTTCAATGTCCCTTGGCAACTAATTAGTCTTCTATTGTGAAATAACTAAGGTGTACTAATGTGGTTCATACAACAATCTAATGGCTTCTCTAACAACTTCCAATATTTCCTGTTCTCCCACCAACACTCCATTTTCAATTTTTATTTCTGTTTGATATAAAGGCAACTGCCCCACCACCCTAGCGTCCAATGCTTGCAAAGACCACAGTAAAGATTGCATCGCTTTTGCGCCTCTAGGTGGGTTGGGCATATACGTGATTACTAATACTGGCTTGGCTAGTAGCTCCCCCGAAGAAGTCAACCACTCTAAGGCATTTTTTAAAATAGCCGGCATATTATAGATGTATTCGGGGGTACTAATGATAAGGGCTTCTGCAGTTGTCACCGCTTGTCTAAAATGGATTACGGATTCGGGGTAAGGCGAATGGTCCTGGTCTGTTTGAAATAAAGGGAGGGCCAAATCGTGATACTGGAATTGTAGGTTAGGATGCATTTTCGCTATCGCCAATAACAATTTTGTATTCGTGGAGGAGGCACTAGAAGAACCGCTAAGCAGAAGTATTTTCATACTGGAATATTTTCTTATTGATGCCGTTGCCGCAACACCTTCATCACATCCTCCAAGGTATATTCCTTCGCCGCCAATAACACCAAGTAGTGGTACATCAAATCCGCAGCTTCTCCCAAGAATAATTCTTCATTATCATCCTTCGCTTCTATGACTAACTCCACTGCCTCCTCCCCTACTTTCTGCGCCACTTTATTAATGCCTTTTTGAAATAAAGAAGCCGTATAAGATTTTTCGGAGGGATTCTTTTTTCGATCTTGGATGATCTTTTCTAAATACAGCAAAAAATTATCCGAACGATTATTTTCTTCAAAACAGGTATCTGCGCCTGTATGACAAACGGGTCCAATCGGATTTACTTTTATTAATAAGGTATCTTGGTCACAATCTTCTTTTATGCTGACTACCTCTAAGAAGTTACCAGAAGTTTCTCCTTTGGTCCACAGTCGTTGTTTGCTGCGACTATAGAAGGTTACCTTTCCTTCTGCTACTGTTTTTTCCAAAGCTGCTTCATTCATATAGCCTAACATCAATACTTTATTGGTGCTAGCATCTTGAACGATAACTGGTAATAAGTCATTACCCTTTTTAAAGTTTAAGTTCATTATTGCGGGTTGTGAGTTGCAGGTTGAATGCTATTTGCAACCCATATTATTTATGGGTAATATCTCTTTATAGGTATGGTCTGAGAACACCCAAGTCAAAAAGTCCTCCGTAAAATTTTCAAAGCGGTGCTCTAAATGAGCAGGCACAAAGATAAAGTCTCCAGCTTGAAAAGGGCTTCTTTTCCCATCTAAATAAAAAGTACCTGCCCCTGCTATGGCTACATAGATTTCCTCTTGATCGTGTGGTGGCTGTTTGTCTATCTGATGGGGCTCGTATATTTCTACGGAGCGTGGTCCAATATTTCTAATGTGATCTAATGTGAAACTACTTATGTGAACTAATGTGGCTCAAATTACCTTATTTCAATACTTTGTTTTTTTAGATAATCTTTCAAGTCAGGTATCTCAATTTCTCCAAAGTGAAAAATACTAGCTGCCAATCCAGCATCCGCTTTTCCTGTGGTAAAGACTTCTTCAAAGTGTTCCATACTGCCAGCTCCGCCAGATGCGATGATTGGAATATTTACGGTATTGGATAATTGGGCGAGTGCTTCCACTGCAAAGCCTGTCTTTGTCCCATCGTGATTCATAGACGTAAAGAGTATCTCTCCTGCTCCCCGAGATTCCATCTCTTTGGCAAATTCAAACAATCGTCGCTCCGTAGGAATACGTCCCCCTGATACATGTACGATCCATTCGCCATTTACTTCTTTTGCATCAATAGCGGTTACGATACATTGATTCCCAAATTGTAGAGATAGTTCTTCTATTAAGGCTGGATTTTTTACTGCTGCTGAGTTGATACTTACCTTATCCGCCCCATTCATCAAGCAGACATCGACATCTTCTATAGAAGCAATCCCTCCTCCGACCGTAAAAGGAATATTCAAATGTCTTGCTATATTCTTAGCCAAAGCCGCTAAGGTTTTTCGTTTTTCATGGGTGGCCGTGATGTCAAGAAACACCAATTCATCTGCTCCTTTTTCACTATAGGCGGCCCCTAATTCTACTGGGTCGCCTGCGTCTCTTAGATTGACGAAGTTAACTCCTTTTACGGTTCTACCGTCTTTGATATCTAAGCAGGGTACGATTCTTTTTGCTAACAAATTTTTATTTTTTTTGGAATCGCAGATTCCGCAGATTTAGAATTGATTGCGTTGATTAGATTTTTCTTGATATAAATTATTTTTGCAGATTGCACACACATGCCACATCCGCAAAAATCATTATTAATCCATTCATCTCATCTGCGGAATCTATTTGGAATCGCAGATTCCGCAGATTTATAATTGATTTCGCTAATTAGATTTTATTGATTATCATGATTTTGCAGATGTCTCGTATAGGTTACATCCGTAAAAATCATTATTAATCCATTCATCTCATCTGCGGAATCTATTTTAAAAATCAGCGGAATCTGCGATTCATGGCACCAATTCATTCAATTGAATTTTGCCCTCATAAATTGCCTTACCGATAATCGCTCCATAGCATCCCATTTCCTTTAAAGCTACTACATCGTCCATGCTGGTCACCCCGCCACTAGCGATCAAATGTAAGTCGGGAAATTCACTTCTTATTTTTTTATACAATTCTACAGAGGTGCCTTGCAAGGCACCATCTTTGGCGATATCCGTACAAATAGCATACTCTATTCCCTTAGCCGTATAGTCTTTTAAAAAATCAAATAGGTTTAATTCCGTCGTCTCTTGCCATCCGCTCACTGCAATTTTCTCCTCTTTACAATCTGCTCCTAAGATAATTTTATAAGCTCCATATTGCTCCATCCATCCTTCAAATGTTTTTGGGTCTTTCACAGCTATACTTCCTCCTGTTATTTGAGCGGCACCAGAATTAAAGGCAATTTCGGCATCTTTCCCGGACTTCAAGCCGCCACCAAAATCTATGATTAAATTGGTTTGCGTAGCAATGCGTTCCAGCACTTTCCAGTTGACAATATGCTTTGCCTTCGCACCATCTAAATCAACTAAATGCAACCGTACAATCCCTGCTCCTTCAAACTCTTTAGCTACTTCTACTGGGTTCTCGTTATAGACTTTCTTTTGGTTATAATCTCCATGTGTTAAGCGGACACATTTTCCGTCTATGATATCTATGGCTGGAATGATGTACATACGGGTTGCGGGTTGCGGGTTGCGAGTTGGGTAAACTCTAACAACCTAAAGGTTAATGAAATTTTCTAAAATGCTGGCGCCAACTTTTCCTGATTTTTCTGGGTGAAATTGGGTAGCGTAGAAATTGTCTTTATGTAAGGCTGCACTGAATTGTCCACAATAGTGGGTTGTCGCTACCGTGTACCTACTCACCTCTGCATAATAGCTATGCACAAAATAAACTCTTTCATCTTCTAAGCTTCTATCGAATATGCCGCTACTCAGATGGTTAATATTATTCCAGCCCATGTGGGGTACTTTTTCTTGATCTGCTGGTAGAAATAATTTTACTTGCTGGTCAAAGATCCCCATACAAGTCGTCTCATTTTCTTCCGAGTAGGCACACATCAATTGCATTCCCAAGCAAATCCCCAACACGGGTTGTTTTAAATTTGGAATTAACCGATCTAGCTTCTTTTCTTTTAAAAATGCCATGGTCGTGCTTGCCTCTCCTACTCCTGGAAAGATCACCTTATCTGCTTTTTGAATCGCCTCAAAGTCATCTGTTAACGTGGGGTCTATCCCTAAGCGGTTTAGAGCGAAGATGACGGATTGGGTGTTGCCGGCGTTGTAGTCTATTATTGTTAGATTCATGTTGAACTCCCCCCGTCCCCCTCTTAAAAAGAGGGGGTGACTTATTCGAGGATATTTTTATTTTCAATTAATTTCCACTTGTAGTAGAATTCCTTTGTTACTGGATTTTTTTTGAAAAAACGATTTTGTTTTTTCGGAGCTTCTCCCTCCCTTTCTAAGGGAGGGTCGGGGTGGGTTCACTTTCATCAAAGCACCTTATTTTTCACCCCCCCCCCCGTCCCCCTCTTAAAAAGAGGGGGTGACTTATTCGAGGATATTTTTATTTTCAATTAATGTTATGTGGATCT
>CALJIQ010000182.1 GCA_937973995.1 uncultured Saprospiraceae bacterium | reverse complement strand
GCCGTCCGATGAGCATTCCCATCCGACGGCGTCAGCCATCGGACGGGATTTTATCATTTCTATCCAATTACTTAATGGGTATATTGAGAGCATCTACCAATAGCTTAATGTACTTCTTCGTGCCTTTAGGTACGACATGTTGGTAGCAGTTGAATAATTAAAATTCTTCCCGTGCCTTTAGGTACGGTATGTGTCCATTTTGTATTCACATGCCGTACCTAAAGGCACGGATAAAAAAAGCGATATTCTTTCTTTTCTACCAACATGATGTACCTAAAGGCACATTTTCGCATGTATAATAAGGTGTCCGTCTCTACCAAACTAAGGATAAAGCAGGTATCGTGCTCTTATCTTTTTAAAAATCGTTAACTCCTCTTCCCACGTAGCTCTAATTTCTTTCTCTGATTGTCCAGCAAGAATTTGCTTTCTTAACGCATCCGTTCCAGCCAATTTATCAAAGAAATTATTCTTTAAAAAGAAGTCTTTTTGGTTGGGGTAGTTCTTATAAAAATCCAGTAGATAATCCAGTTTAAAACCATGAGTGGTTTCTAACTCCTTCATTGGAATGGTACTCAAATCATACCCATTACATGACTTGTCTTGATGTTTGGGGTATTTAGCGCCAGCTCTAGAAATCGGGGTAAAAGTATGGTCACCTTGGGTATAAGCTGGATGTCCATATACTTGAAACTGGGTAGTCGTGCCTCTACCCGCACTTACGGTCGTACCTTCAAATAAGCAGAGGGAAGGATATAAATAAATCGAGCGATTATTGGGCAGATTTGGAGAGGGTTTTACAGGGAGTGTATATGGGGTAGTGTGGGTATAATTTTCACAAGGAATGACGGTCAATTCACATTTTCTCCCCTCTTCTAACCATCCTTCTTCATTGACCATTTGGGCATATTCCCCTACGGTCATGCCATGTACAATGGGTACCCGATGCATCCCTACAAATGATTGATAGCCTTCTTGTCGTACAGGACCATCCACATAATGTCCATTGGGATTAGGTCGGTCCAAAACCATAAACGGAATCCCTTCTTCCGCACAGGCTTGCATCACATAGTGCATCGTAGAAATATAGGTATAGAATCTCGCTCCCACATCTTGTATATCGAATACGACCCAATCCAAACCCGCTAGGTGTTGCGCACTGGGTTTTCTGTTTTTACCATATAAGGAAGTCAAAGGAATACCAGTTGTCGCATCTTTTCCATCCGCCACTTTCTCCCCTGCATCTGCTTGTCCTCGAAAACCATGTTCTGGGGCAAAGATGGTTTGAATCCTTACGCCCATCGCCAATAAGGTATCCACCACATGACGCTCCCCTATCCTAGAGGTTTGATTCACCACCATCGCTATCTTTTTCCCTTTTATCAAAGGAAGGAAGGCTTTGAAATTATCTGCACCCACTTGTATCGCTACTGGCTTTATAGCAACCTGTATTGGATTGGCTACTACTTGTTCGGTGGTTTCTGTATTGGAACTACATTGCAAAAAAAGAAATAGACCTACTAGAAGTCTGCTAATTAACTTTATGTGCATATTTTTGTTTTAATTTAAATGCTAACTACTGTAAATAAATCAAAAATAGACGTAACTATTCAGCAAATTACACTTTCTAAGCTAACATTTTCTTTTGTCTTGCTACAAAAGAAACAAAAAAGCAAGGCAGTTCGGTCCTTTTTTTTCGAATGAAAAAAGGACATGGAATTTTCAAGAATATTTTTTTTATAAGAAAGCCCAATCACCAAACACAAACATGAAAGATTTCGACATCATCTACTACACCCTATTCCCTACGGATAATCTCTATTCTTCCGTCTCTCTTTCTATGGCGAAAGAATTCGCGAAAAGCAATCGGGTATTTTATGTCAACAAACCTTATTCGCTAAAGGACTTTTTTGGGAATTTGAAAAATGAAAAGGTTAAAGAACGAGCACCAAAAATGCTAAGCAATCAAGTGCACTACGAGAAGCTCAATAAGATTCCAGAAAATTTCTTAGCGGCTACCCCTACTTTGACCTTACCCATTAACTGGTTGCCGGATGGCAAGATGTACAGCAGCTTGCACCAATATAATAAAAAGGTCGTCCTAAAAACTGTAAAAAAACTTATCCAAGATTTTGATATTAAGCGATATATTTATCTGAATTGTTACAATCCTTATGGGGCGGCGGTACTGCCTGCTTCTTATAAAGCAGCACTAAATATTTATCAGTGTATAGATGATATTAGTCAGGATGACTACACCGTAAAACATGGATATGATTTAGAAAATGAAGCTATCAAAGAGGCGGATGTCACGTTGGTTACTTCTAAACAATTATGGAATTTAAAATCAAAAATTTCCCCGAATACGCATATACTACACAATGCAGTAGATCAAACCGTTTTTAGAAAAGCCATCGAAGAAACCTATGATCCTCCTTTAGAATTAGCTGGAAGAAAAGGAAAAGTGATTGGTTTCATTGGCAATTTAGATCATCTAAGAATCAACTATCAATTACTAAAAAAAGCGGCAGCGGCGCACAAAGACAAGACCTTCCTTTTAGTAGGCCCTTTAAATAATACAGAGTATTTGGAAGTAGGCTTAGATCAAATGCCCAATGTAATTCTGGCGGGTGGTAAAAATTTATACGAACTACCGCAGTATTTACAGCATATGGATTGTACCTTAATTCCATTTAAATGCAATACGGTAACGGCGAGTATCTATCCATTAAAAATCAATGAATATTTAACAGCGGGTAAACCTGTCATCGCTACCAATTTTTCAGTGGACATCCGTAGTTTTTCAGATCATGTGTATATCGCTGAATCAGAAGAATCTTTTGTACAATTAATTGATACCGCACTACAGCCGCAAAGCAAAGCTCAAATTGAAGGAAGAATGCAGGTAGCAGCGTCTAATACATGGACCGCTAGGATTAAGGAGTTTTGGGATATTGTAGATGGGTATGTTTGAAAATAATGTTCAAACGCAAGTGTCAAGTACAAGTACAAAACCAGGCGTTGACGCCTTTGAATTTGAGCTTGATACTTGGAATTGTTCTTAAATAAATCGGTTCCTTAACCAATCCCGTGATTCCTTTCCTGAAATGGACATCGAGTCCATTTCAGGAAACAAGGGTTTCTAAAGGGGCAACTGAGGCAGGGCCTCAGTTGCCCCTTTAGAAACCCTTGTGCGAATCAGATTGGCTCGATGCCAATCTGATTCGCGGATGATAATGTTTTATGTAATTTGTCAAAAAATTAAACTTTTTAGATGAAGAACCCAGAGACAGATGCTTTAGAAAAAGTCCAATTGTCCCCTAAAGAAATTTTTATAGAAGGGACGATCACTGTACTAGTACTGCTAATGCTAATAGGATTTTTTCTAAAAATTGTACTTCTATAGGACGATAAAATAGTATGACCTTTATTCATAACATAGCTAATATATTCAAAGAACAACTGATCGCCAAGAAACTAAATAGTGTACTTGGAGGAATCTTGTTGTTAGTTGTAGCTATTCTTATAGGTGCCATTGGCGGACAATTTGGAATGAGAGGCGTGGTGGTGGCCTTCGGGGGTATCGTGGGAGCGGGGATGGTATTGACGGCATTGTTGAACCAATATTTGGGGGTCTATTTTATTCTTACCTTGGGCACCTTCGTTACCTATTTATCAAAAATTGTTGACTTACCATTTGGTACCTCGCTAGACTTATTCTTGGCCGTGATGAGTCTAGGCGTATTAATGAAACAGGCTTACCAAAAAGATAGCTCTTTTTTAAACAACCCATTGACCATTCCCATATTACTCTGGGTAGGTTATAATCTAATGCAGGCGTTAAATCCTGCAGCCATTTCTCGCTTGGCATGGCTCTACACCGTGAGAAGTATGGCGGTATTAATCATCCTTTACTTCATCGCAAGTCATGCTTTAAATTCTTATAGGCGGATCATTAATGTATTTAAGTACATGCTCTTTCTAGCCTTTGTCTCTGCCCTGTACGGATTAAGTCAAGAATTTATTGGCTTCACGGATTTTGAATATAAATGGCTATACGCTGATCCAAAAAGATTTCAACTCATTTTTCAGTGGGCGAGATTACGGGTGTTTTCTTTTTTCTCCGACCCTACCAATTATGGGATGTTCATGTCCTATTATGGCGTCATCTGCACGATTCTTTTAATTGGTCCTTTCAAGCTATGGCAAAAAATAGCTTTAGCAATTGCCGCCATGTCTATGTTTTGGGCAATAGGTTTAGCTGGCTCCAGAACACCCGTTATTTTGGTTCCCTTTGGACTAATCATCTTCACCATGTTAACGCTGAATAAAAGAGTGATTATTGCCATGGCATGTATTGGATTAATCGGTGTAATAGGCACTTTAAAATCTACTAATAATGCCATACTTTTCAGAATACAATCTGCCTTTCTAATAGACAAAAGTGCGGACACGATCAATGTGAGAATGAAAAATCAAAAAATGATTCAACCGTATATTCAGACACATCCTTTTGGAGCAGGATTAGGTAGTGCGGGAGAATGGGGGGCTAGATTTGCGCCAGATTCCTTACTAGCGAAATTTCCTCCTGATAGTGGTTTGGTAAGAATTGCGGTGGAATTGGGTTGGATCGGGTTGGCATTATATTGCTTTTTATTATTTAAAATTATTCACTTTAGTACGTATTGTTATTTGAGAGTAAAGCATCCCAAGATCAAAGTCATCTACTTATGTATTACGGTTATGATGTTTATGTTAATATTGGCAAGTTATCCCCAAGAAGCGATTATTCAATTGCCCACAAGTATATTTTTTTATGTATCTTTGGCCATATTAGCAAGGTTGAAAGACTTTGAAGAAGAAGCCTTTATAGAAGACCCTCCCCTCCTCCATCAACATTAATTTCTCCCCACTTTTTCAAGTATGAATCCCAAACTTCATTAAACACATTGCAATAATTTCCTTATAGAAATAGTTGGTGATCCACTTTCTGTATTAGGCTAGGTGCAATGAATTACAATTGAACAATCATGCAGACCATTTTTGATGTCAAGTATTTTATCAAAACGCAGTTTTTGGGATATGCTCGAGAAATATTCTTGAATTTAGATACGTCCAAGCGTACCAATCTCCCCTTAGAAAAAAAATTCCTCATTCTTTCATCCGGAAGGTCTGGAAGTACGCTATTAGAAAATATTTTAGCCTCTAACTCGAATATACATTGTGAAGGAGAGCTACTACGAGGGAAGAATTTTAAGCCCAAAAAGGTCGTCAAGTTAACAGAACAAACTTGTCCTACTTCCATTTTTGGGTTCAAATTATTAACCTACCAACTCTTAGAAATCCAAACTGCTATTAATAATAAAAAGAATTTTCTCTATCACTTAGTAGAAGACGGATATAAAATCATTTATTTAGAAAGAAGCAATTCTTTACTACAAGCCTTATCAGTCTTATATGCCATGCGCAGAAATGTGTGGCATTATAAAAACGAAACTAAGGTGAAAGATTTCAAGATGCGGTTAGATCCTGAAACATTAGCAGATACGGTACTTGATTTTGAGATCTTTAAAGATCAGGAAAAAAAGTTACTTGAACACATCCCTTACCTCTATATCAACTATGAAGAAGAATTGAATAAAGCGAATAACTTACCTGCTACCATTGATAAGTTGTCTAACTACTTAGAACTACCTTTTTCTACACCAACTATCGGACTAAAAAAAGTCACTCCTGTCCAATTATCGAATTATGTCTCCAATTATCGAGAGATAACTTCCTTCATTAAATCGGAAAAACATTTAAAACAATTTGCTCAGCCACTTTTGGGCGTGTAAGTACTTCATAAGCGAAAGCTTGGTAGGTAAGTCTTGAGACTGTCTCCTAGTAGTGGGACAAAAATAAATATCCCCTAGCTTAAATGCTGAAAAATAAGATAGAATCCAATTTTAAAAACATTCGCTTCTCAGACATATTATTGCTAGATAATATTTGAATAGGTATCGGCATAAAAGTTGATTTCTTTTTATCATACTATTCTTATTATATACGACAAAAAGCAATAATACCTTTTGCAAAAAATAATCATATATCTACTATTCTTCTTCTGTTGTCACTCCTTAGTGGGACAACCGATGGATTTTGATCAAGTAGTTCTTCCAGAAGGACAACCTGCTAGGAATTTTGAAAGTCATTTGATCCAACTAGCCTGGCTAAATAGTCCTAGCAATTCCGTCATGCGACATCGGGTGAATATTGCTTCTTTTGATGCTGATCGATCAAAAAGAGAATGGCTAGAAGATATTGCACTTACCTTTAATTTGAATGAATCCCATTTTGGAAGAAAAGATAGTACCGCTAATAATATATTCTTTCCTCGTTATAATCTAGGCGCTACTTTCAACCTGGGAAAATTTATTAATCGGAAATACAATATAGGCAAAGCCAATGAAGAGTTGATGATTACGGAATTGGAAGAGAACCAACAAAAATTAGGGGTACGGGCGGAGGTGTTATATCGGTATGAAAAATTAAAGCTCGCCGAGCAATTAGAGAAAATCCGAGCAGATGCCAAACAAGAAGCAGAACAGGCTTATAAACTAGCTACGGAAAGATTCAAGTCAGATAAAATCTCCTTCGAGGATTACAATACAGCTACCGAACATTTTTATAATGCACAAGAAGCCCATTTTAAAGCGCAATCAGAAGTCAATCAAAGTATATTAGCTTTAGAAGAATTGATTGGCATTGCTTGGGAGAAAGTACTCCCAAAAAGAGATGCGCTAGAAAGGCGGAATCGATCTAAAAGCAACTAGCGTTAAGGGTGCGCAGAAACCCATACTGCCCCATCTTCAAAAAATTCTTTCTTCCATATAGGAACCGTTTCTTTTAAAGTATCAATGGCAAACTGACAAGCCTCAAAGGCAGCCTTTCGATGAGGCGTCGCTACTGCAATAATTACGGCTATTTCTCTCACCACTAACGTCCCTACCCTATGATGGATAGTCATCCGTTGAACAGGCCACCGTTCTTTAGCTTGTTCGGCGATCTTATGCAATTCAGAAATCGCCAT
Source organism: uncultured Saprospiraceae bacterium (assembly GCA_937973995.1). Taxonomy (GTDB): domain Bacteria; phylum Bacteroidota; class Bacteroidia; order Chitinophagales; family Saprospiraceae; genus JAFMDF01. The sequence continues at coordinate 5,604 of CALJIQ010000182.1, read as the reverse complement.
CGGTGCATATGCTTCAAACTCTAACTTTACTACCGCTTTCCCTTTCGTTTGATTTCTTACCGTACCTATAAAAGTTACAATACCACCAGCCCCATCATTCGTCACGAAATCTTGGCAGTCTTCAGGTTTTAAGGGTTTGTCCAATAATTGAATATCTATCATTTGAAGTTATTAGTTGATTAAGATATACTGAACACGGGATAAATATCCGATTATCCAATACTGTTTATTTGTTGAATTGTTGAACTGTTTATCCAAGTGTAGCTTGTAAACGTATAAACAGTTAAACAAATAAACGAATTATCCATTTTCGGTAATTTATCCCGTCTGTAGTATAGTACGGGTTCTTGTCACAAATACCCGCTAAAAAAACACCATATCAAGCAGAACAATCACCTACTATCAAGAAATAGTTGAGCATCAAAATATAGGTCTGTCACACCTGTATGGAAAAGAAAATTATCTCCCAATTTATCCCAAAAATAGAAGGACTTTTTCAAAAATGATGAAAAAATAAAAATAGTGACGCCAAAAAACTTGCTATCTACCCTCTTTCAAACTATCTTTGTCCTATCACTTTTGAAACGCTTTCCTCTCTATCTCCTCCAAGTATTAAAACTACCTACCCACTTTTTCAAATTAAATTCTATCCCCTCTCATATACTTTTTCACCTCCTTTTAGACACTTCTATAGATAAAAACAAAAACTTTTAAATCCCCCCTTTTTTTCCTCCTCTGATACTACTTACAAGCCTCCAAATAAAAACAAAATAGCGCATGAAACAATCTTTACAGGTATGCAGCTGCATCCTATCAGCACTGCTATGCCTACTAGTTCCATCATACCTCCATGCCACTCAGAGAATTGTAAAAGATTTATTTCAAGAACAAACTAAACACATAGGTAAAAAGGATTTTGTGGAGGATGCGGTCTTCCTTTCGCTCAACCAAGAAATCCTAACAGACATATATCAAGCGAATGATTCCGCCTTTACCCTAAGGCTACCATTTGAAAATGGAAAAGAACTACAACTTCACTTAAAACAAGCTCATTATTTAGGAGCGGATTTTCAAGTGAAAGTTCAGAAAGGAACTACCCACTCTACCCTTTTTTATTCCCCTGCACTCTTTTATAGAGGTGCAATTAATGGCAAGAAGGACGCCTTTGTGGCTTTAAACTTTTTTAAGGATAAAGTAACAGGCGTCCTAACGGTCAATGGACAAAACTATAATATTGGGAGGTATGAAAAAGAAGGAGAAAATTCTTTTGTTTTATATAAAGAAGCCAATCTCAATATTTCCAATCCATTTGAATGTTCTACTGAAGATCCAGAATACATAAAAATAGAACGTTCGTCTTCTTCCTCCAGATCTAATCCTAATAGTACCGTTAAGATATATATTGAGTGCGATCACCATTTGTATAAAAACATGGGCAGCAACGCCTCCCGTGTAACTGATTTCACTACTGGATTATTCAATGTAGTAGCTTCCCTTTACCAACAAGAATCCATCAATCTGGAAATTTCAGAGATAAAAATCTGGTCCAGCCCTGATCCTTATACTACCTCTTCTGCAAAAAATGCGAGAAATGATTTCGCTTCTAAACTAGGAGGAAATTTCAACGGAGATGTAGCTCACTTACTTTCTAATTATAAAGTAAACGGTTCGCCACCAAATGGCGGATCAGCGAATATAGATGTACTTTGTAATAAATCTAAAGCAGTCAGTTATACCAACATCACTACTTCCTATTTAGATTTTCCTACCTTCTCTTGGACTGCTTATGCAGTCACTCATGAAATAGGACATAACCTTGGATCACCGCATACCCATAGTTGTTTATGGCCGACAGGGCCCATAGATAATTGTTGGTGCCCTGAAGGTGGGTGCGACCTCGGACCTGAACCAGCTTCCTCTGGAACAATGATGAGTTACTGTCATTTAGATCCTAAGTGGACTAGTTCCTGTTCTTTATCTAGTAGCAATCCAGGCATTAGTTTCTCTGCGGGCTTTGGACAACAACCAGGGGATTTGATTCGATCAAGAATTAATGATGCAAGCTGTCTATCAGGTGCTTCTGGTCCCACGACTTCCACTCAGAGGCTTTCTGTTTCCTTACAGGCACAAGAGGAATCTTGTTCTGGAAAGAAGGATGGTACTATCATAGCAACCGCCCGAAATGGAGTTGCTCCTTATTCTTATCGATGGAGCAATGGAAAAACTACAAGTACCATAACCAGTTTGGCCGCAGGCTCATTTAGTGTAACTGTAACGGATGGCGCAGGCAAGACTGCAAACGCAAGTACTACCGTAGCGGCAGGATCAACGGTAAAAGTAGATGCTGGTCCAGATAAAGTGCTGGGTTGTGGTAGTAATGAAGTAATCTTAGATGCTAGTAATTCTGCAAAAGGATTTCAATATAGAGATGTATGGACGAAGGTAGGCGGAAGTATTAATGGAAGTGTCAATGGAAGCATTTATAATCCACTGTTGACGGTAACTGAACCAGGTACCTATAGATATACCATTACCAATGAAGATACGGGCTGTTCAGCAAGTGATGAAGTAGTTGTCACTAAAGTAACCAATACCACCACCGTTCAAATATCGGGCGGAACGATCACCTGTAATCGAGCAAGTATTCAATTAAACGTACAAACAGAAAATGTTGCTGGCACTTATCATTGGACAGGACCTAATAGTTTTCTTTCTATTGAAAAAGCACCGATTGTACAAGTACCTGGTTTATATCAGTTATTAATCAAATATGACAATGGTTGCTCTAGCACGGGTCAGGTACAAATAGAATCAGAAGTAGCTTCTCCAACGGTGTATGCTTTAGGGGGAGTCATTGACTGTAATCATCCTACTGTACAATTACAAGGAAGTTCTAACCAATCTGTCACTTATCAATGGACTGGTCCGAATGGATTTAGCTCCAACGTTGCTAGTCCTACTACCTCCTTGTCGGGACAATATACCTTAGTAGTCTCCAATGCATCAGGCTGTACCAACTCGACGGTTGCCCAAGTGGGTCAATCGGTTGCGCCTCCTCAGGTATCGGTAGTAGGTGGCGAACTTACTTGTACGGTTAATCAAATACAACTAAAGGTAACTACCAATAATAACGACCTAGACTATCGTTGGACAGGGCCCAATGGATTTTTATCTAAAGACCAACAACCCTTCGTAAGTGTACCGGGTAACTATACCTTATCCGTCACCTCTAATACAGGTTGTAGTACACTTAAATCCGTAACCGTATCCGCTCAGACAGCAGTACCGAGTTTTCAGATTCAAGCAGAGCCTTTGAGTTGTGCTCAATCGAGCACCTATCTAGAAATCATCACTGTTAGTGCATTGCATCAAGTAAGATGGAATGGACCCAATGGATATACCTCTAACGAATTAAAGCCATTGGTTTCGCAAAGCGGGGTTTATACATTAACCGTCTGGGGACAAAACGGCTGTGCGGCTACCGCTGCTTTTCAATTGAACGAAAGTCAAGATATACCTGATTTTCAGGTATCCGCTATCCCCCTCTCCTGTAATCTTCCAACGACCATCTTAAACGTGGATTTAATCAGCCAAGACTACGACTATGTCTGGACAGGACCCAATGGATTTTTATCTTATGAAATCCGTCCTTCTGTCAATATAGTAGGCACATATACTTTAAAAATAACTGGTCAGAATGGATGTTCTGCCTTACAATCGGTTGCCGTAGCCAATAATCTTGCTATGCCACAGGTGCAAGCCACTGCTACCGACATTAGTTGTCAAAGTGGAACGGCTCAGCTATTTGCACAGTCTTCTGATAACACCGATCGCTTCTACTGGAGTGGACCCAATAATTTTCAATCTACTGATAAGAATCCTGTTGTGACATCTGCTGGTGTTTATTCCTTGACCACCATCGGCACAAATGGATGTGTAAACGAGCAAACGGTACAAGTACAAGGACGAACACTGGAAGTAGCCAATATCAGTACGCAGGACGAGCACTGTGGTAACAGTGATGGAAGTATTAAAATAGAAATGGCAAACCCTAATGACACCTATGAGGTAAGTTGGAGTACTGGACATAGAGGCTTACACTTACCTTTTGTACCAGCAGGCAATTACTCTGCGATAATTACCAATTCAGCAGGATGTGCTACGAGTATAAGCACCACTGTCCTACCAGCCGCTGATATAAGATTACTTACACTAAACACTACGGATATAAGTTGTTATAATGCAAACGATGGAAGCATTGCAGTAGGTATTACGGGTGGGGTAACCCCTTATAATTTACTATGGTCAAATGGAACGATAGGTGCTGTAAATACTAATTTAGCACACGGTATGCACACCTTAGAAGTAGAGGACGCTATTGGCTGTGTAAGAACATTTTTCTTTGAATTGAAAAATCCTGAACCGTTGGAAGTAATAACGGAGATTGGCGAAGACGAGGCAGAATTTTTTGTGTCAGGAGGGGAACCAACTTACCTATTTCAATGGAGCAATGGCTTATCAGGTGCTAGAGAAATTGGATTGATTAGTGGAGCGTATCAGGTAACAATTTCTGATGCAAATGGGTGTTCGTTGTTAGAATCCTTTTCTATTGCATCTATTGATATCATGGAGAGTAGTATCGGAGAATTAATAGAAGTAGAACTACCTACGGTACCTCCTGTTCAGGATCAATTAATAAGCCCTAACCCTGCGGATAGTTACTTTAACTTGTACCATAAGTACGAACAGTCGGAATTAGTTTTTATTTCTGTATTCAATGCACAAGGGTACTATTTATTCCGAAAGACGATAGAAACAGACCTCATTAATGAACGGGTAGAAACTACCAATTGGGAGAATGGGACTTATTATGTCCAATTATTAACGAAAAACGGCTTTATTACTAAAGAACTTAAGGTGGTACACAACTAATTTTTTTATCACCTTTAAAGAAGTTGTCTAAGAGACAGCGCTATTTTGTTTCTAGAGCGATTAAATGTTTGACCATTTAATCGCTTTTTTTTGTAGGTTATATTATTGGAATTTACTTGATGTCTCTAAGAAACGATGGATATTATTTTAATGTATTATTTTTTAATTTTTGTTGAGTTTGGAGGTATAAAGTATGGAGGAAAATACTGGAGGTGTAGGTATATAGTGAGGGAAGAATTGAAGAATTTTCTATTTATTATAGGTCAAAAAACATGCCAATAAGTAGCTTAGGAGGCAATAGTTTAAAACAAGCATTTTTTCTGTCGAGAACGTTTATATTTTATGTTTCCTTTGATACTGCAATTTACTAGCAATTACCTACTTAATTAACGTACCTAATCTATTTTTTGTGACATTGTAAATCATGTTCAAATAATTAAAAAAATATATAAAAAGCTGATTATTGGCACAATAATCTACTTCTATTCTTAATAAAATGTCAATTTTACAGTTATATGTATCAGTGTTCCCTTTATACTGCGGACGGGATAAATTACCGAAAATGCTTGAATCGTTTATTTGTTTAACTGTTTATTCGTTTACAAACTATACTTGGATAAACAGTTCAACAATTCAACAAATAAACAGTATTGGAAAATCGGATATTTATCC
>CALJIQ010000181.1 GCA_937973995.1 uncultured Saprospiraceae bacterium | reverse complement strand
GATCTGATGTGCTAAATTCGCATCCAATTCATCAAAGCTTTTCAGCGTTCGTTCTTCCGATTTGAAACTAGGGTCTCCTACCCTTCCAGTCGCACCTCCCATTAGCACGACGGGTTGATGACCAGACAATTGAAACAATTTGAGCAGCATGATCTGCACATAATTCCCTATCGTAAGCGAAGGAGCCGTTGGATCAAAACCGATATAGGCTTTCTGCTTTCCATTTGCTAATACCTGCTCCACACCAGGGGTGGCATTGTGCAACATTCCTCTCCATGTTAATTCTTCAATAAACTTCATATAATTCCAATTTTCCGCAAAAGTATTTAAGTAAGGGGAATTATGTTTGATTGATCGTCAGAAAAATGATAATTCAATCCATACTCGGCAAGCCTTTCAAATAAAGATGTTGCCCAGGTCCTCCTTTTATCGTTCCTATCTGCCAGTTATAGTTAGAAGTAGGTAATTGCGTTAATAGTTCCTCTAAATCCTTTTTTGTTGGTTATAAATATTGGTATTTTTGTTGTGGGTAGTGGGTATGGGTGACATCGCCCTCTTCCAAAAGTCCAAATAGCAAACAAAATCTTAACCACATTAGGTCATATAAGTGATTTCACATAAGACCACATAAGTTGCTTGTTTAAGTCTTCTTATGTAGTTCCTAGTAGAATTCAAAATTAACAGAAAAATGGGACGTTTATTACAATTACTGATTATGTTTGGTCCGATGATTATGAGAGCCTACAGTCAGTACCAGCGTCAACAATCCAAAAACCAGCGGCGTGGAAGAGGTGGAAAACAGCCCAATAGAGGGGGAACAAGATATGAAGACGTCATGCGGCGGCGACCTGCCGCACCAGACAATTCCAAGTTCAAGCAAAGTGGCGTAACCAAATATAAGGAATACGATTATAAAGGGTCGATAGAAGACTTTAATAAAGCATTGGAGATCAATCCCAAGGATGCCAATGCCCATTTTAATATTGCTTGTGCCTACTCTTTAATTGAGAATGGTGCTAAGGCATTTGTCCATCTAGACCAAGCGGTAGCCAATGGTTTTAAAAATATAGAATCCATTGAGACGCATGATGGATTAGCTTATTTACGCGTACAAAAACCATTTGAGAAATTCAGAGCCAACAACTATCGGTTGATTAAATAATGGCTTGATGGTTTGATGGTTAACGTCCAGAAAACCATCAAGCCATCTAACAATCAAACCATCATTTCCCACTCAAACCTTCGTTTCTTTAAACTTCAAATAACTCGCCACCATTCTCATATCTTGATAACTGTATTGGTCACTATACTTCGCTTTTAACTCAGAAAAGGAAGCGTCTGTGTTTGCTAGAATCTTTTCTAGTTCCGTAACTTTTGCAGCGTCCATTAGTTTAAAAATATCTACTTCTCCTAAGGAAATATAATGCCCAAGATGCCCTGCTATAGTTCCTTCTGTTAAGCTTCTTGCCGTGGCAATTTCTGGAATATTTTTACCTGATTTATAAAGATTGAGACTGACCTCTTTGGTGCTTACTTTAGGTTTAGGGGGGGCGGTGGAAGGTTGAGCGGGAAATTGATTAGGGACTGCTCCGTTTTGTTGACAATAGGTTTCGATCATTTGGACGATTTCCAATCCATATTGCTCGGCAGTCACTTTACCAATTCCTTTGATGGCTTTTAAATGATCGCCGGTGGTGGGTAAGTAATGTGTCAATGCCAATATGACTCGTGTATGCAGTATTTCATACGCATTTTTATCTAATTCTTGGGAGGTCTTTTTTCTCCAATTTACTAAGGTCTTATACAAATCAGGATGGGCGGATACCGTAGGTATTTGCTCATCGGCGGTATTGATTTTCTTTTTATTGACAAAGTCAATGACCGCATGTGATTTGGCAAGCATATACTTATTAGTAGTAAAGCCTTCCGCACAGGCTTCAAAGCAAGCTTTTTTAATAAAAAGAGATTCTTCCAATTTTTTAAGGTTGGATTTTACTCGCTTTTTAAGGGTCTTATTATCCGTTAAGATGGGTATTTTCCGAACCGCAGGTAGGATCTCTTTGGTCAATTTATCCGCAAAGAAGGTACTCGCTTTTTGGAGACGCTCTTGTAGGGCTTCGTTGTCTTCTGGAAGCGTAGCCGTTTTAAAATAGGTCTCTAATTGAGGTCGAAATTTAGCAGCAATATCGAGTACTTGTGTTTTGGTTTGAGTAGCTACTCCCTGAAATTGACTTAAAGCAGCGGTGGTTAAGGTATTCTCATGTTCTAGAAACAGCCGATTGATGGCATTATAGCCTCTTTCGATCCAAGTAAAATTAAACAGTTCTCTTACCAAAGATTCTTGATACGCTTTTTTTGCGGATGTTAGGGTGTCTTTCGTAGGGGCATTTTTCTCTGCTTCCTCAGAATAATTCCTAACGACTGGATCTGTTTTTATACTACTAAAATCTAACTTAGATCGAAGGACGATTCCCTCAAAACTTTTACAACGACTCAGGGCTACATATACCTGCCCATGTGCAAATGCTGCCTTGGCATCTATCACGGCTTTTTCAAAAGTCAATCCTTGGCTTTTATGAATCGTGATTGCCCAGGCTAGTTTTAAAGGAAATTGAGTGAACGTACCTAGCACTTCTTCTGTCACTTCTTTGGTACTTTCATTCAAGTTGTATTTCCGATTTTCCCAATCCACCCGACCGACGGTTATTTCATACTCATCTTCTGGGCATTTTACCTTAATGCTGTCCTCTTCTATTTTCGTTATTTGACCAATTTTTCCATTGAAATATAACTTTTCAGAAGACATGTCATTTTTCACAAACATCACCTGCGCTCCTTTTTTCAAATATAATGTCTCCTCTGTTGGGTAAGCATATTCAGGGAAAGAACCATTCACCTCCGCTTTAAAGGTAAAAACAGGTGCTTGGATATTCCCTAGCTGTTCTGCATTGATGCCGTTTGCCGTACGATTATGAGAGGTCAAAATAATAAAAGGTTCCTCCTTATTGGGCTGGAAGTCCGCAATAAATCGACTATTGAGGGTCTCTAATACGGATTGATCTATTTGATTATTTCGGACTTTGTTCAACAACTCAATAAATACATCATCGGACTGTCGATAAATATGTTTTAGTTCTATTTGGATCGGGTCGGTCTCTCGTAAAGCAATGCTTCCAAAAAAGTAAGGCGTTTTGTAGTGGGGACTTAGCAATTGCCACTCCTCTTCTTTAACAACAGGAGGTAATTGATGCAAATCTCCGATCATCAAGAGTTGAAGCCCTCCGAAGGGTTGGTTTCGGTCTTTATATCGCCGCAAGACTTCATCAATTCCATCCAGCACGTCCGCACGCACCATACTGATCTCATCTATAATCAGTAAGTCGAGGCTTCTTAATAAATTGATTTTCTTTTGAGAAAATTTATACCGTCGATTCGCCTCCGTCGGTTGGGTTTGCCCAGGAAGGATAGGACCGAAAGGCAATTGAAATAGAGAGTGAATGGTCACTCCTTTGGCATTAATTGCCGCTACTCCCGTAGGGGCCACCACTGCTAATCGTTTATGGCTTTTCTCTTTTATGCTATGCAAAAAGGTGGTCTTTCCAGTACCTGCTTTACCTGTAAGGAAAATATTTTTATTCGTATGCTGGATGAATTCAAAGGCGAGTGCCAATTGTGGATTGGATGTCGTTTCCATGTGTAGCTAGTTCGTATGTTTAGTTTTCGATGTTGGTCAAATATAGGAAAATTATACTAGTTTTAGTTACTTTTACCTCCACTTTTAGGGCAAACGCAACAAATGCCATTAGCCTGTTGAATTGTTTATTTGTTTATCATAACATCATCTTTCATTTTGTGGTTTTTTTATCCAAATCTCCCTAAACAATTAAACAGATAAACAATTAAACAGTGTTTAGATATTGATGCGTTTGCCTGATACTAGAATAGAAACAAAAGAAAAGCCATGCCTAAAAAAATACTGACCTACAAAGGAGTTGTGCAGGCAAGAGACTGCAATGCCAATAATCATATGTCTATGACCCAATACATAGACAAATTCGATCAAGCTGGCCAGCGATTTATGCTAGAAACAGGACTAGTCCATTTTAAAAATGAAGGGCAAGGTATTGTCACCATCGAACAAAACACCAAATATTTAAAAGAAGCATTTGAGGGTGATTTTATGGATATCCGCAGTTCGTTAATTAGAATTGGCAACAAAGCATTTACCGTCTTCCATGAAATGTTTAATGCAGATAGTGAGGAACTGATAAGCACCATGACCATCGTCTTTACCTTTTTTGACAAAAATAATAAGCGGGCTTTACCTTTCCCAAAAGGAATGCGGGATAAGTTGTTAACGGAGATTTGAAAATGGTGGACGGTGGACGGACGCTATGCTGACGGCAAACAGGAAGTCCGTCCACCGTCAAGTGAAACGACCGTCTATCGCCTACCGACAACCCTCCTACTAAAAGCCTCTTCCAACATAATAATCTGGCTATAACTTGCCAATCCCTCCGAGATACCTTGACTTTTCAAGTATTGGTCATAAGCAAAATTTCTGAATCGAGGCATAATATCAGGGTATTGAGCTAAGGTCTGGTTAATGGCTTCTAAGTCCGCTTGAAAGCCAACAGGTAGTTGGTTTCTATATTCCCAATATTGATCTTTTTTTAATCCTTGATAGGCAATGGCTAAATAGCGCCAGTAAGCAATCTTTCCTGAATATTTCAAATAGGTATTTTCTGATTGTTGACAAGCCAAATAAGCGATAAAATTACAGACGCCTTCATTGGTGATGCCATAGCCATGCGCTATTTCATGTGCCAAGGTAAAAGGTTGTTGTAAGGGATGTAAGCCACTATCAATATTTCCTTCGCCTACAAAGGGCCAATATAAGCCGGCTGAACTAAAGTGCAAGAAGATACCTCTTGGACGAAGAAATCTACCTCTCACGATGCCCTCATTGGGGTATCCCAAATCAGCTAAGATTTCTTTAACACTACTTCTGGCTAATTCTTCTAGGTCCGTAGGCATTTGTTGATCACTTACTGTAATTGCTTGATCTCCTACCAATTGGTGACGAAGTGCCAAGACTTCTTTAGTTTCTTGTTCCAACTTCATAAAAAGGGTATCGACAGGAATGGGTTCTAAAGTAAGCCCTAACTGTTTGGTAAATGGTATTCTACCATAGTTAAATCCCCATAAAAAGAAGAAAAAAAACACGACTCCACCAAGAAAAGCACCTATGTTTAAACTGGCTAACCCCCACCCTTTCCAAGTGCGCAATTGTCGCCATTCCATTTTGAGGAGTCGGAATAGTAGCCACATCACAAGGATACCAAAGAAGAGGTAAATAAGTGGAAAAGGCAGCCATCCAACAGTAGCACCTATCATCTTCCGAATACCAATAAAGAATCCTCTACTATAATAGGCTTCAATCATTTCAGGATTCGTCAGATACCTAATCAATAAGGTAATGATTCCTAGAACAATCCATGTTATTTGGTATTTATATTTTCGCACAGTCACTTGTATGTTCAACCTGATAGGTTTAAGTTATAAATGGAATTTTAAGGTTTCGACTTCTATTTTCAGTAACGAAAAACCGTAAGAATATGACGTTGTTTGAGCTTTAGGGGGTCACTTCAAAGTGCCCCCCTAAATTTATGGGCTAATTGTCAAACACAAATGACGGGGGCACTTTGAAGTGCTATTGATACCCCACATCTCCAAATCCCGAAGGGATTCAATATGAATAGCACCGTATGCAATACGGTGACATCGTGTTTGGAGCAATTCCCAACTCTGAAAGAGTTGAATATTGTGAATGCAACCCATTCTGGGTTGGGAAATACACCTTATCTCTATCTCTTATCCCTAGATTGCATCTAGGGCTATTTGTATTCAATCCCTTTGGGATTTTAAGTGATAAAAAGATGTGGGGTGTCAATAGCACTTTGAAGTGACCCCCTCATAAGGTCCTACCAAGTAACTCAGTTGTTCTTTAAGCGTTACTAAGTCTAAAAATCGCCCATTATTTCCCTTAACAAATCTTTAAATAGTACATTTGCAAACTTTTTCGAGCAGTCTGGCGTTAACATTGCAGTTAAAAGTATAGCTTCTAAATTAAAAAATAGAAAGCAATTTCAAACAAATGCACTGCAACAAAAGTACAGTGCTACAAAATAATAGTTACATCATGGCTTTTGAATTCACTGATGCAAATTTCAAAGATACTGCCCTAGCAACCGACACCGTTTCTGTAGTGGACTTTTGGGCGGAATGGTGTGGTCCTTGTCGAATGATTACGCCTATTATAGAGGATTTGGCAAAGGAGTACGACGGAAAAGTGAAGGTAGGAAAATTGAATGTGGATAATAATCCGCAAACGGCAGCAAATTATGGGGTTAGAAGTATCCCTACGATTTTGATTTTGAAAAATGGTGAAATCGTAGATAAACAAGTTGGGGTTACTTCTAAAGCAAAATTAGCTGAAAAAATTGATGCGGTATTAGAGACCGTTTCTACAGACGGAGATCAAGCACCAGCAGAAGCGGCGATCTCAGCAGGTCCCGTTGAATTTACAGATTCAAATTTTGCGGATTCTGCCCTTACTTCTGGTAAGGTGTCCGTAGTGGATTTTTGGGCAGAATGGTGTGGTCCATGTAAAGCATTAACGCCAATCATTGAAGAATTAGCTACAGAGTTCGGTGGAAAGGCGACGGTCGGAAAGCTAAATGTAGATGATAATCCAGAAACAGCAATGAAATACGGTGTTAGGAGTATTCCTACCGTTATCATACTTAAAGATGGTGAAATAGTAGATAAGCAAGTAGGCTTAGCAACTAAAGCTACACTAGCTAGCAAAATAGAAGCTGCCTTGGCTTAATTCTATAAAGTATATATACTGTTTATTTGTTTAATAGTTGAACTGTTTATCCAAGTATAGCTTGTAAACGAATCAACAGTTCAACAAATAAACCATAAAAAGCTCTTATTTTAGTACTTTACTAGAATAAGAGCTTTTTTTATGCGGACTCTAAGACACAAACGGCTCGATTTTTCGTTTGCTTATAGTAGCATTTGAAACCATCCACTTTTTTTAGGAAGGTATTTTTCGCCGCCTTCGGCAGCGGGACTATGGGGTTTGGGGCAGAAAATCTACCTTGCGCTATGGCGCAAGGTAGATTTTCTGCCCCCAAAAGACCCTATTCCGTCACGTAGCATGAGGAAAGTCAATTCCGAACCCGAAGGGGTGGGATGCCAAGTGCGTGGTCAAGTAAAAAGTGTACGATACTGAATGGTTCAATAATAAATTTACATCAGTCACCACAATTAATGAAATTACTAGACAATTTTGAAGTCAGAGATTTAGGAAATTTAGAATTACTAGCTAAGCAAGTAGTAGAGGGATTCATTATTGGATTGCATAAGAGCCCCTTTCATGGGTTTTCTGTGGAATTTGCAGAACATCGCTTATACAATCAAGGAGAATCTACCAAGAATATTGATTGGAAAGTGTATGCTAGGACCGATAAATTGTTTACCAAGCGCTTCGAAGAAGAAACCAATTTGCGTTGTCAAATTGTGGTAGATGCCTCCTCTTCTATGTATTTCCCCAAAGATGCGGAAGCGAATAAATTGCAATTCTCTGCTTTAGCGGCTGCCGCTTTGATGAATCTACTAAAAAAACAGCGAGATGCATTCGGGTTAAGCATTTTTGATTCTGAAATCAGGAATCATTCCAAGGCAAAATCTAGTACGGCTCATTATCGCTTATTATTGACTTATTTGGATCAATTATTACAAAATCCAGAAGACAATAAGACCACTGCCGCTGCCCAAGCTTTGCATCAAATAGCGGATAGTATCCACCGTCGGTCATTGGTTGTTATTTTTAGTGATATGTTTGAACAAAGGGATAGTACCGACCAATTATTTTCCGCTTTGCAGCATTTAAAACATAATAAACACGAGGTTATATTGTTCCATGTGGTGGATAAACAGCGGGAAATCCAGTTTGAATATAAGAATCGTCCCTATTTGTTTATTGATATGGAAACAGGAGAGCAAGTACGATTACAATCCAATCAAGTAAAGGAAGAATATCAAAAACAAGTAAAGGCTTTTAAGGAAGAGCTAAAAATAAAATGCTTGCAGTATAAGGTGGATTTTGTGGAAGCGGACATTAATGAAGGGTTTAAACCTATCTTGCAGTCTTATCTAGTTAAAAGAGGAAAAATGGGATGAGCCGACTTTATTCGGCGAATAGTTGACGGTCAACACCAATCGAACTTTTTCGGGATTAATACTTAGCGCTAATGACGATTTTGTATGGGCAGTTGCAAGCTATTTTTCTTGCCTAATTCTTTGTCTTTCTTAAAACGAAACCACGGCTGACTTTGATGCTTATCTTCACCAAAGTACATCATAAATAATTCCAAGTCAAATGGATTTCTGAATCCTGGAATAGATTGGATAACTTCCAAATCTTCATCTATGAAGACGACCGTTGGGTACTTCATTTGACCATTCATAATTTCCCAAGCAAACTCGTGGAAGGAATGAACGCCTCTATTGATAAATTGGTAATTTTCTCCTTTATAATTAATATCCTTTTCTTGCTGCGCATTTAACTTTACCGCATAGTAATTTTCATTGAGGTATCGACTTATATTAGGATCCGTAAAAGTCGTTTCATCCATTTTTTTGCACCAAGTACACCAATCTGTGTACACATCGACAAATATCTTCTTCGGTTCTTTTTTTGATTGCTCCACCGCTTCTTCCCAAGTAAGCCAATTGATTTGTTGAGCGAATAAAGACGAGCCATTAATAGTCAATAGTAGTAAAACTATTATAAATGAAGCACAGAAAAAAATCTTTCGTTTTAAGGTCGTCATCTTGGATTGAAGTCTAAAATGTTTATATACTTGTCATAGAAAGTTTAACGGCTTGAATTATGATACTACAAAAAACAAAGTTTTTTAGTTAACTCACACTATACTTGGAAGACTTTAAAAGAAATTTAACGAAGAGGGGGTACGATTGAGCGGGTTGCGGGTGGACGTGTTTTGGGTAAGGTGCATAAATCTCAATTGGCATAGTAAATCTCTAAAGTGTCCTCTCTTATTGGAAAAATTTTAGCGGGAGGGGTACGGATAATTGGTGCAAGAATGGCATTACTTTCTTTAAACGAGGTAGGTTGATTACTAGTAAAGACCCTTGCCTCATCCCAGAGATCCAAGTTCAAGAAGTGCTGAAGAGTGGTAGCTCCTCCCTCTACTATTAAAGAGTCGATATTCCTGTCATATAATTCTTCCAAAATATTGGGAATTAAGGTGTTATCAAAGGCAGATGGAAGATATTCAAGTGAAGTAGAAGGTTTAGTAGTTGGAGGATGTTCTGTTACAATTAATGTAGGTAGGTCATCCGATAGTAGGTTGGTAGGTGGCTGTACTTTCAAGTTTTTATCTAACAAAATTCGCAAAGGAGAAGATCCATAATACCATCTATTATTCAACTGTGGGTTATCCATCAAGGCAGTGTTAGTGCCCACTAAAATGGCGCCGACTTCGCTCCGCCACCGATGAACTAATCGCTTGGAAAAGGCATTACTAATCCAAAACTGTTCTCCTTCATACCCAAAGATTCCAGTCGTAGTTTTAGCATATTTTAAGATAATATAAGGTCGCTTTTTTTGGGTTCTACATATAAAAAAGGCATTTCGTTGACCACCTTCTTCTTCTAAAAAGCCAGGTAATACGCTCACCCCTTGTTCTTCTAATTTTTGGATACTTTTTCCTTTTACCCGTTCATCTGGATCAATTTGGCATAGGACGACTTCTTTAAATCCATATTTTAACAAGCTATCAACACAAGGCGGCGTCCTTCCGTAGTGAAAGCAAGGCTCTAGGGAAACATACATGGTGGACTTTGGTAAAACCGAACGATCACCCACTTTTGCAATTGCTTCAATTTCGGCATGGGCTCCTCCTACCTTTTTGTGAAACCCCTCCCCTATTATTTTACCTTGATGAACAATGACCGCTCCCACAATAGGATTCGGTGCTACCTTGCCTCTTCCTAGCCTAGCCAAATCCAGACATCTTTTTATGTAAACAGTATGCGGGTGAGTCATCTAATTTTATTCTTTGGTAATAGATTATTACACTGTAAACTAAATAATTTTATACTTCCGCTGCCCATCGCCGCTACGCGGCTCGGGCAGCGTTAAGGGGCTTGGGGGAGAAGATATTTCTAAGTCGCCATAGCGACTTAGAAATATC
>CALJIQ010000180.1 GCA_937973995.1 uncultured Saprospiraceae bacterium | reverse complement strand
ATCAATCGCCAACCTTTCCGATATGATCGCTTAACAAATTGATTAGCTTCTTTAAAATTGGTGACTTCCATGTTGTCTCCATCCCAGATTAATTTTTTCCTGCCATAGTAATCTAATCTACCGTTGTTCCCTTCCTTAGCTAAGGCAGAACTTCTGATGGCTAAATTACCCATTAGGACCGTTTCTGTAAGAGGACCTGAATAATCAAATGAAGAAGTGAGGGCTTTGTGTTCTTTACTATCAAAACCCGCTTTACAGGCATTGGTCCAGTGTACTTGGTGACCATATTCTGGCATCTTGACTAAGGCATTACCCCCTGTATAATCTTCTGGCATCGTTAAAGTCTCTTCTCCCTTTCGATATAACTTAGGGTCACGACCATAAGTACCGCAGGTCATAATACCCTTATCACCGATCATGATTACACCATTGGCACCTTCCCCTAATACTTCGTCTGTTGGAATAATATCTGGATGGAAAGGTCGAATGCCGCCGTCGTACCAGAGTAGTTCAATAGGGGACTTGTTGACCGCAGTTTTCGGAAAATGAATTTTGCTAACAGAGGCAGGAGGACAGCTTTCAGGTAAATGTTCGGGGATCCAATCTTTTTTGAATACTTGGCTGACGCTAGATTCTACGCTCGTTGGATAACCCAATTGCAATACACGGAAAGGAGGATCAATCAGATGACAACCCATATCCCCTAATGCACCTGTCCCAAAATTCCACCAGCCCCTCCATTTGAAAGGATGATATAAAGGATCATAGGAGACCGTCTCCGCAGGCCCAATAAACAACTCCCAATCTTGTGCACTGATATGACTAGGTCTTTTCTGGGTAGCTTCTGGCGAGGAGATTCCTTGTGGCCATACAGGACGGTTCGTCCAAACATGAACGGTATTGACCGTACCTATCAGACCTTTATTAAACCATTCGATCATTTGAACTTGGCCAGGATTAGAGGCCCCTTGGTTGCCCATCTGAGAAACCACTTTATATTTTCTAGCACCTTCGGTTAATTGCCTAGCTTCATATATATTATGGGTAAGCGGTTTTTGCACATATACATGCATGCCCCTTTGCATGGCAAACATAGCTGCAACACCATGATTGTGATCTGGAGTAGAGATAGTAACAGCATCTATGTCTTTTTCCATCTCATCTAACATCTTCCTAAAGTCTTTATAGAAGGCTGCTTTAGGGAAATTTTTTATGGAGTCTTTGGCTTGGTTCGTATCTATATCGCATAAAGCCACTACCTTGTTCTTTCCTTCGTTATAGGCATTTCTTATATCCGATGCGCCTTTTCCTCCAGCACCTATAGAGGCTAAGTTTAATTGATCGCTTGGCGGAATATATCCTCTACCTAGCACATGTCTTGGTACGATCATAAAACTGCCAGCAGCTAAAGAGGTTGCTTGTAAAAATTTTCTCCTTGATAGGTTTTTGTTTTGTGATTTCATACAAATCTACTTTTCTCTTTATGTTATAACTCATTTTTGATTAGAGTTTTGACAACTTCACTTTTTTTGCTCGACGGCTAGTCGCCGTCTTGCAAAAGGGTTCTTTTGAGACTGTCTCATAAGTGTATATTTCAAAAGTTTTGGAAACTTTTGAAATTTGTTTCTCGCAAATTTTCAACTCTTTAAATAATTAAATTTATTGAAAGTGATTGAGAAAATGGGCTAATGAGACAGCCTCAAAAACCCCTATTTGTGCCGAGTTGGCGCAAGCCAACGAGGCACAAATGGTTTCAAATGAGTATTGTCAAAACTCCAAATCTTTGAAAAAGATACGGTATGCTATATGTTACTGGAAGCTATTATACTGAACACGGGATAAATATCCGATTATCCAATACTGTTTATTTGTTGAACTGTTTATCCAAGTGTAGCTTGTAAACGTATAAACAGTTAAACAAATAAACGAATTATCCATTTTCGGTAATTTATACTGTCTGTAGTATATTATTGGATACTGGTAGTTGGGTACAATAGCAACCATAATATCCAGCATCTAGCCTCCGCCCAATACCAAACTCTTATTTCGAGAAGAAAAATAAGATTAATATTGGAAAGAGAACCAATCTGTCTCCAAATTTATTTTTTTTTTGTCACATGAGATTTTTCTTTAATTGCCCTCCTTTGAGGACTTTTCCGATGGGTCAATAGATGTCACCGATTACTCAAAATTTTGGTTTCATGGCTACCGCTCTTTGATGAAATCCCTGTCACAAAAAATCAATTAATTATATTAAAAAATATCACATTTAATGGAATAACTGAAATTATTAGATATATTTGTGCCTCGTTAGTGACTAATTTACAATCAATAACATATAGAAATTATACTTTATGTATTTGATGACAGCCACACGAAAATAGGAAAGATTTTTGGTCTGAAACACTATACTTACATTGTCCGTAGATTCATTTGACGGCTTAATAATAAGCCACTAATACCATCGGCTCATGTGAGTGATAATGAACTTAACTGTTTATTATCAGTAATTTAATCATCTATGGAACACTTTCTACCGTTGGCAATAACCTCGATGGTTATTTCCCTAATTTCCATTATTCTTTTAGATTATTTCGGACCAACCACAGTAACTAATCCTGATAAAAATCAAATCTCCAACACTCAGAAATCCAATGAGGTATCAGGAGTAGCAGAGGACAATATTCCTTTAGAAGAAACGAATATGGAAAATACTACAGAATTACCCAATCCTATCAATTCTGTGGACTCCAATAAAGATATTAATGAATTTGATAAGCTATTCATTCTGTTGAATGAGCTAACTATTAGATAGTATTCTTGTAAGGTGAAATAATACTGAGGCAAGAGAGAAAGTAGGCAGTAGGCAGATGAAAGTCTGCCTACTTTCTACTGAAATTGGTGTAGTTTTCTTTTTTGAGACCCGTTTCCGACGAATAGGCCTAAAATGGTCTATTCGTCTTTTTATGTGCAGTGTCTACCTTAGCCAAATTGAAAAATTAAGATTTCTCAAAATACGTTTAACCCTTTTCTTTTCGTTTCTCCTAGTCAAAAAAACGTATCATTCCTCCTTATTCTACCGCTGCATTTCTTAATTTCTGTAAGAATGGTGATGCAAATATAAAATTTTGTAGGTTTTCATTATTACTATTTAGCACTTCATTTTTAGTTCCTCTCCAAGTCACCTCTCCTAAATGTAACAAAATGATCGTATCTCCGATCTCCATCACCGAGTTCATATCATGCGTGTTGATAACGGTTGTTATATTGTTATCGACCGTAATGCTATGTATTAATTCATCAATAACAATGGATGTTTTGGGATCTAGACCAGAATTGGGTTCATCGCAAAATAGGTAGTCTGGTTCTAACACAATTGCCCTTGCAATACCTACTCTTTTCTGCATTCCGCCACTAATTTCCGACGGATATTTACTGTTTGCTCCTTCTAAGGTAACTCTTTCTAGGCAATAATTGACACGGTCCAGTTTTTCTTTTTTGGTTTTATTGGTGAACATGTCCAGCGGGAAACGAATATTTTCCTCGACGGTCATAGAATCAAAAAGGGCATTTCCTTGAAATAACATCCCTACTTTCATTCGTAGTGTTCTTAAATCTCTTTTATTTAATTCATAAAAATTAACATCATCATACCAAACCTTGCCATCGGTAGGTTGCATTAATCCGACCAATAATTTCAAAAGAACGGTTTTACCAGCACCACTTCTACCAATAATCATATTGGTTTTACTTCTTTCAAAGGTAGCAGAGATTCCTTTTAACACGGTTACCTCTCCAAAACTCTTTATTATTTTTTCAGCTCGAATCAAAATTTAGATTATTTATACTAGTTAAGGTTGATTAGTTGACTAATTATTGATTATTAATTATACGCATTACGGTAATAACTCAATTTTGAATGAAAAATTTTGAATTTTGAATGGGTAGTCGTCTTAAATCTTAGTGTTTTCGTCCTATTGCATCTCGTTTTATTCAAAATTCAATCATTCAAAATTCATCATTGAGTACCTACGCATCACGCTTATATCACACTAATAATCAATCAACTTTTTTGGGGAAAATCCAATTCTTAACCTAAAACAGTATAGTGCTTACTAACCCGTCAACGCAATGGCAATGACTAAATCTGCTAGTAAGATCAATATATCACTATAAACAACAGCTTGGGTACTAGCTTGTCCCAGCTCAATACTTCCTCCTTTTACAAAATAGCCTTGATAGCAGGATACCGTCGTCAAGATGATGGCAAATACCAATGCCTTGACAAACATGACGAAAACATTATAAGGGACGAAAAAGGCTCGAACGCCACGTACATATTCGGGTTCCGTTAGCGTACCAAATGGGACGGTGGCAATGTAACCTCCTATGATACTTACAAAAGCAGCAATACTAACCAAAAGGGGAATCACCACTACTGCGGCAATCAATTTTGGTAATATCAAAAAAGCAGCCGTATTCACGCCCATTAATTCCATGGCATCTATATGCTCTTTTTGACGCATACCACCAATCTCTGAAGCCATATTTGACCCTACCTTCCCTGCTAGTACCAATCCTGTAAAGGTAGGAGCCAATTCAATGATAGTAATATCTCTTACGATATACCCGATATAATAACTTGGGATCATATTACCGCTGAGTTGGTAGGCAAATTGAACAGCGGTAACCGCACCGATGAATACGGAAATCAAACATACAATGACCAGTGAACCCACCCCGATGTCATTCATTTGACGCATGGTTTCCTTCCAATACATCGAAAATTTCTCTGGGCGAGAAATCATGGTGCGCATCAGAATGAGATAACGCCCAATATGGTAAAAGATGTTTAAATTCATATTACGGATCTCTAGCTATTATATGCATAGCTAAAGTGAGAAAGGTAACTTAGGAATGATGAAATTATTAATACATCATTTCAAAGACCTCAAATAAGGCCCAAAAGTAATTTAAATTTAATAGTTGATAAAGGGAGAGGGGGGCGTGGCAAAAGTAAACGCTAGACATCCACCACAGAAGTTTGCTTTATTTCCTTCTTTTCGTTGGCATAGCTATTGAAAAAACTTTTCCATCTCATGCTCAATACACCAAAAATGGCTTCTTTTACGATTCCTTTTGACATTTTAGAGATGCCAATTATTCGATCCGTAAACGTAATAGGTACTTCCACTAATTGAAAGCCTAAGGTACGAGCGGCATATTTCATTTCTATTTGAAAAGCATATCCAATGAATCTAATCTTGTCTAGGTCAATTGTTTCTAATACTTTTCTTTTATAACAGACAAATCCAGCAGTTGGATCATTAATGGGCATCCAAGTAATCATCTTTACATACCAAGAAGCACCATAGGATAAAATGAGCCGATCCCAAGGCCAATTGACACATTTGCCACCTTTCACATATCTAGAACCTACCGCTACATCTTTATTTTGTTGAATACAAGCATCCCGTAGTCGTTCTAGGTCCTTAGGGTTGTGCGAAAAGTCTGCGTCCATTTCGCAGATATAGTCATAGTGATGCTCTATTCCAAATTGAAAGCCTCGAATATAAGCAGTGCCTAGTCCCAACTTTCCTTCTCGCTCTATTATGTGTAATTTATTAGGATATTGAGCCATTTTAGATTTAACTAAGGCACCAGTTCCATCGGGAGATCCATCATCTACAATAAGGACATGAAAGGGGGTTGTTAGATTAAAGACCGCATCAATAATCTGTTCGATGTTTTCCTTTTCATTGTAGGTGGGTATGATTACTAAGTTTTTTTCCAAAATCGACTAGGTTAATTAGGAACCAATTTGAATAAACTTCAATTTCCAAATAAGACTTTTTTAAATCTTATTGATTGGAATTGACCAAAATCCACTTTATCGCTACTTGAATCAATTAATATGTCCAAATTAATACCAATATGCGCAAAAAGTGGTTAATGACCTGTTATTTGTTGAAGTTATTATATAAAACGAATAATTGTAGTCGCTTGTTTTACTTTTTTTGCAAGAAACTTTTTTTTGTACTTCCCCAACCTTTTTTACTGCTTTCCATCTGTCTATACCAGCAAACTATTGTCCAAATTTTATAAAGACCGTATCGCCTTCACTAGATAATAAGTGAATAGGGGCAGAGCGTAGTAAGCGAATCGCTTCCTCTTCACAACCAAATCCCAAACTGTCAATAATTTTTAGGTTGTTGAGATTATTATCCCTATCTAGCTGATATTGTAATTTTAGTGTTCCATTGACTTTTTTCCGTTTTGCTTTTTTTGGATACCGCAAATTTTCTTGAAGAAAAAATTGGAGTAATTCCTTCTTGGGCATAGAAGGAGCGGCAGCTAAATAATCTTCCCTTTGCTCCAAAGAAGATCTGCTGGAGGCTTGTCTGGAGAGAGCGATACTGGCGGCATCTTGTTGATCTTCTATTTCTTCCCTTTTCTTTTCCTTTTTTAATACTTCTTCAGCGGATTTATCAAATGCTGTTACTATTGCTTCATCGCTGGAAGATGCTGCTGTTGATGCAGGGACTTCTTCAGTGATAGGCGCTTCTACTGCAATCACCTCTTTAGCTATGGTGGGAGTATGAAAGTTTTCTGGAAGAACTTCTTGCTGTGCGGATGTGGAAGGAGCTGGCTCTATTGAACGTTGTTTTTTCGCTGGCGGAACACTAGCAGAAGGACTCGTCGTTGAGGTACTCACAATTTTATCACTACCTGCACTACGTTTTATAGCAGATTTGGATGGAGTAGGGGCGGAGACGATTGGAGGACTTTGTTTCGGCTTTTCTTGGACAGAGGAAACTTCAATTGCTTCTTTTGTTACGAGGGTTTCTTTAGGTGCTTGGTAGGCAATGTTTTCAGTAGAAGAAAGACTCCAATTTTGGTTCACCATCCAAAACAAACCCACAGAAATCAATAACACTAGACTAGCAGCGATGGCTCGCAAAGTAAATGTATTGCTGTTGGTTGACGTTCCTGTACGTTGACGGATACGTTTATTTAGATGGTGTATTTTTTGTTGATGATCCGCATTAGGAAAATACTCATATCCCTCCATTGCATCAGCTAACATGGAATCCTTGGCAGCTTCTTTTCTCAATTGCTTTTCCTCTTCCCAGGTAATCTCCCCACTTAGCCACTTTTTAAATTTATGAATCATATTTTATTTTTCTTTGCAATCCATCAATGAGATGTTTCAAAAAAATCAATCAATAACCCTATTATACCTCGCTGGCTGACGCCAGCTCGGTAAGTAGGTTTTAGGAGGCAGGGATTTCAAAAATTGGCTTTTTAAAGCCAATTTTTGAAATCCCTGCCTCCTAAGAACCCTTTTTACGAGACGCCATTGGTGGCGAGTAATGACAGCACAAATTAGTTATTCTACCCTAATCAATTCTTCCATACATATTTTTAAATTTCGTCTACCATTTTGAATAGAAGACCGAATCTTACCTAAGGATAAGGATTTTAGCAAGGCGATATCCTTGTAACTTTTATTTTGGTAATAAAACAATTCTACACAGTCTTTCTGAATACTCGTTAGTTCACTGAGACACTGCTCTAATTGCTTAAATTCAGTTTCCTTATCTGCTTCCTCAAAAGGATGCAAAAATGGTTCGTTTTGCATAAGTCCTTGATCTAAAGAAACTGTTAAATGTTTTTTCTGTTGTCGCAATATTTCTAAGCAATGGTTTTTCGTAACTACCCCTAACCAGCTTTTGAAGTTAGAAATCTCTTGATTCTTTAGTTTTTTCATCAATTTCTCGAAAATCTGCATAAAAGCATCTTCTGCTTTCATCTCCTCTTTTAAATACTTTAAACAAATACCATAGATCAGACTGCTATACCGCTCCAATAAGGACGTTAGATAATTGGCATCCGCTTTTTCTTTATACAGGTCAATTAGTTCCTGATCGCTTAAAGTAGTAGTGCCTTTTTTATTTTTGAAAAATGATAACATTTACATTTTTTTGATTCTTTAACAAATCTCGTGATTTTTCCTCTAAAAGGACGAAAGGACCTACTTCTTATTTAAAAAACTTATTACAAATTGATAATCAGGTAGTTATACAAAGAAACCATAAAGAGAATAAATGATAATTTTATACATAGATAATTTTTAACATTCCTCTTGATGTAATTAATTTTCATCTATCTAAAGATTCATATATATTTGTCCTGTTCTTACTTACCATACGTTGATTCCTTATTTCAACATTTATATTTCCTACCCTAAAAACCAACCGATAAAGTCTATCCACAAATTTTCTATTACCATCCATCATTAAGCTTGGCATTCATTCTAATTGGTTTGATTAGCTACTAGTTGTACTATATCTACCTTAAATAATGCTGTTCGTATAAGTCTATTAGCTATCCATATATCATTGAATAGTCGTTGAAAAATTGATTTCACCAAGTAATTTTTCCAGCATTGGTTGATTCCTTGTGGAGTCTTTTATTCGGCACCAATAGGTAGTCCCTATTATTATTTGGTCAAGAATTACCTACTAAAAATCATCCTTTTTAAAATTTTAAGTTTTTTTTAATACAATTTTTGGTAATGCTATTAGGCGACAAAACACATCTAAAAAACAGATTTTTCAATAAAACACTTTTGAACATGAAGCAACCTTTACTAATTCTAGTATTGCTCACTTTATTTTATTCTTTTCTTCCCTATCCATCGTATGCGAATGGGGACCTTTCTGAAATAAATTCCGATACTAGTTTGGAACTGCTGCATGAAGCAGATGAAACTCATGACGAACTCGAGGACCTATTCTGTCCGCTGAACTTTCATCTTACGGCAACTCCTGCCGCATGTGGTGATCAGGGGCTTATAGATATTAGAGTTACAGCAGGTAATGGTCCTTACCATATTGAGTGGGATAATGGTGACAATAGCGTATGGGGTAGCGATCAAACGCCTAACCCTAATAGTGTCATTCCTAATTTACCACCCGGTAATTATACAGTTAAAATATCTAATGGTAACTGTAACCGTACTAAGATAGTTACCATTGAAAACCATGGAAATGGTCTAACATTGGATCATGAAGCCAAGCATGCCACCTGTGGCAATTTAGGTGGACTAGATATCAATGTCTATAATAGTTCGCCTCCTTATTGGTTATACGTTAGTGGACCAGTGACAGGATCAGCACAGACCAATAGCTCTTCTATACATGTTCCTGATTTGCCAGCCGGTAATTATGAGGTGAGTCTAGAAAAAGGAAGTTGTGTAGAAACCTTTTGGGTGACTATTAATGGCGGAGGCAGTAGCTTCGATTATGCCTTAGAGGTAACAGATGCTACTTGTGGAAGCCATGGTTCTTCTTGGGTAACAATCTCAGGAGGTCAACCAAATTATCAAATACATATTTGGGATGATGGTAATATAGACTATACCACCACCGTCAGTAAAAGAGACTTCCAGATAGAAAACATACCAGCAGGAAACTATACGATTAAAATAGTTGATTATTATGGTTGTGAGTTAGTGAAAACCTTTGCTGTTGGTGGAGGTGGAAATTTAGCTTATAGTGTGAGTCCAACAAATGCAGTTTGTGGAGGATATGGATCTGTAAATATAAATATAGGCGCAGGAAGTCCTGAGTATTCTGTTGATATATGGGGACCGAATGATTATTCTAATTGGTTTGCTATTTCAAATAGTAATTTCAATGTTAGTAATTTATCCGCAGGGGCTTATACGATTGAGATTACAGATAAAAATGGTTGTAAGAAAACAGAGACCTTTACGATAGGTAGCACAGGTACTAATTTGACTTTAGCATTAGAGTCAAATAATGCAAGTTGTTCTGCGACTGGATCTGTGTGGGTTACTTGCGGTGGTGGACAAGCACCTTACACAGTTGCTTGGTCTGGTGCTTCTAGTGGCTCTCAATCTACTAGTGACGGTGGAGTGAGTATCACTGGCTTATCAGCAGGTAGTTACACAGTTACTTCTACTGATTATAATGGTTGTAGTATTTCAAAAACAGTGGAAGTAGTAGGAAGTGGTGATCTAGCGTATAGCGTAACCCCTTCTGAAGCAGTTTGCGGTGGCTATGGCTCAGCCTCTATTTACGTGTCTTCTGGCTCACCTGAGTACTCTGTGGATGTATGGGGGCCAAATGATTACTTTAACTGGTTTGCCAGCTCAAAGAATAGCTTTAGCGTTGACAATTTAGTGGCAGGTAGCTATACGATAGAAATAACAGATGCAAACGATTGTAAACAAACAAGAACCTTTACAGTCGGTACAAGTGTTAGTACAGTAACGCTTGCACTAGAAGCGACTAATGCTAACTGTACCACATCAGGTTCGATTTGGGCTACTAGTGGTGGTGGACAAGCACCTTATACAGTTGCTTGGTCAGGTCCATCAAGTGGGTCTCAGTCTTCTAGTAGTGGTAGCGTTAATATTACCGGTTTAACAGCAGGTTCTTATACCGTCACTAGTACGGACTATAAGGGCTGTCTTCAATCACAAACTATTTCAGTAGGTGGTTCTACTAATAATATAGGACTGGTGGCGAATGTTACAAATGGAAATTGTAATACTTATGGGTCAATAGATTTAAGTGTAAGTAGTGGTCAGGCTCCATATGATATTTCCTGGTCAGGTACCACTTCAGGTACAGCAACCATAAATGGTAGTTCTTATAGTATTCCAAATTTAGGGGCAGGTACTTATACCATAACTATAAAAGATTATTATGGATGTACTGTTTCTAAAACCGTGACGGTATCACATGGAAGTAGCAGTCTTTCGGCAACTGTTGAAACACAAGCGGCTAAATGTAATGAAGCTGGTAGTGCTTGGATAACTATATCAGGCGGTTCAGGACCCTATAAAATGAATATGGTAGGTCCTATCAACGGTACTGCAACGATTACTTCTGCTGGTTATACTATTCCAAGCTTGATAGCAGGTCAATACAGTCTAACCTTTACAGATTATAATGGATGTCAAACTGTTAAATCATTTACAATTGGTGGTAGCAG
This sequence comes from uncultured Saprospiraceae bacterium, assembly GCA_937973995.1. GTDB lineage: Bacteria > Bacteroidota > Bacteroidia > Chitinophagales > Saprospiraceae > JAFMDF01. The sequence continues at coordinate 7,175 of CALJIQ010000180.1, read as the reverse complement.
TGATGGTCCAGTTATTGGATTAAAAGCAACGGATGGTATTTGCAACCAAAAAGGATTAGTAGAGGTAACGATTAGTGGTGGACGGGCAAGCTATTCTGTAAGCTGGTCTGGTCCAACTTCTGGTTCGGCTTCTACAAATAATACAAGTTATCAAATTCCAAATCTTTCTGCAGGATCTTATGAAGTTACAGTGGCAGATTATGATGGGTGTACTTCTAAAGAAACAGTACATGTAAATGCTGGTAGCAGTAATATATCAATTGGAGCGAATTCCTTCTTGGCACATTGTGGAAATCCAGGAAGTATCAGTACCCAGATTTCTGGTGGTCAAGCAGGCTATACGCTAAGTTGGTCAGGTCCATCTTCTGGTACTGCACAAACAAGTAATGGAAGTTATAATATCACTGGATTATATGCAGGTAGCTACAAATTAATAGCTACGGATTATTATGGATGTAGTGTTGAAAAAACAGTAGAGGTCTCATCAAGTGGAGGCAACGTAACAGTAGGCTTAACGCCATACGCAGGAAGCTGTGGAAGTGCAGGCTCCATCGGAGTAGCGGTATCAGGCGGACAAGGGACTTATACGGTAAGCTGGACAGGTGCAGGGACGAATTCAGTAAGCGGGGTAAACAGCAGCAGCGGATACACGATCCAAAATGCAGTAGCAGGTACGTACGAAGTAACGGTAACAGATAAGAATGGCTGTAGCACGGTTCAGACGGTTAGTCTAAGCAGTTCGGGCAGCAATATCTCATTTGGTATGACGCCAGTAGCAGGAAGTTGTGGAAGTACAGGTTCGATTGGATTGAATATCAGTGGAGGTCAACCGAGTTATACTGTTTCTTGGTCTGGACCGACAGAGGGTTCGCAAGTGTCTACTAGTACTGGATATACGATCCCTAATGCGAAGCCAGGAACTTATACGGTAACAGTCAAGGATAAGAACGGTTGTAGTACGACGAATACCGTTAGTGTTTCTAATGGTACTAATAATTTAGGTATTGCGTTACAACCATATCCTGGAAAATGTGGAAACAAAGGGTCCCTTGGAGTAACCATATCAGGTGGACAAGGAGTATATGACATCCACTGGAGTGGAGCATCTACTGGATCTACAACAGCAAACGGTTCGGTTACACTAGACAACTTAACTTCTGGTGATTATACAATAGTAGTGACGGATAAAAATGGATGTCAAGCAACAGGATCTGCAAATATTACAGCAAGCAGCAGTGCAGTTTCCATTGACTTATCAGCTGGTAGTGCAGGGTGTAGTGGTTATGGATTTATAGATGTGGCAATTACAGGTACTACACCAAAATATACGGTTCATTGGGTTGGACCAAAGACCAATAGCACTCGAATAACTGGAAATAGTTATAGAATAAAGGATCTTCCAGCAGGGAAATATAGTATTACCGTAACAGATGAAAATGCTTGTAGCATCTATAAAACTATTACGGTAGAAAGCTCTGGAGCTAGTAATCTACAAGCTTGGGTAGCAGGTACGAATGGTACTTGTACAACCAATGGTTCAATAGGAGTGACCATCAGTGGTGGTACTCCTGATTATACCGTTAAGTGGACTGGACCAACACCAGGTTCTGCTACTGTATCTTCTGGATTTACGATTCCTAACTTAGGAGCAGGTTCTTATACCATAAGTATCACAGATAAAAATGGTTGTTCTGTTACTAAGACAGCATCTGTGAGTAATTCAACGGTAGGCTTACCAACAGCTTCTTGTTCTGCAACAGTAGATGGTAAAGTCGTTACTTTCACTAGTACTTCTTCAATGGGAGATAGTTACTGGAATTTTGGTGACGGAAATTCTTCTACCAAGACACATCCAACTCATACGTATAGTGCTGCTGGTACTTATACAGTTTGTTTAACTGTTACCAATGCTTGTGGCACGGATGAAGAATGTAAGACCGTTATCATTAAAGAGAGTCAAACAAATGGCGGCGGCGGAGACAACGGTAATGCAAATGGCAGCGGCGGAGACAACGGTAACGCGAATGGCGGCGGCGGAGACAACGGTAACGCAAATGGCGACGGCGGTGACAACGGCAACGCAAATGGCGACGGCGGTGACAACGGCAACGCAAATGGCGACGGCGGAGACAGCGGTAATGCAAATGGCGGCGGCGGAGACAGCGGTAACGCAAATGGCGGCGGCGGTGACAACGGTAATGCAAATGGCAATACTGGAAATGGCGGTGGGCTTGATGGAGGAGAAACTTCTTCTTCGGCCAGAGTAAAGATTGCCGAAATGTCAGCTAAAACAGGAGATGTAGTTCAATTGCCAGTAACTGTAGAAAATTGCGGAAGACTTGCTACCTTATCAGGTGAGATTGTAGTAGAAGATGAATCTATTATTAAAATCACAGGATTAAGCCCAAGTGCAATCAGTCCACAATACAATACCGATAATTTCACATTCAGCTTCTTTAGCACTGGCTTAGGGACAGATATAACAGATGAAACAGTTTTATTCTATGTGAATATAGAAATACTTGGAGAAGATGGACAAGTGGGTAGAATAATGATCGAAGATGGAATAGCGGAACTAGAAATGACTTGTACCTCTGAAGGTTTCAATGGGCCAATTCGACCTGATATCATAATGGGAGAAGTTTCTATTAGAAATCAAACTACTGCTTTTGTTTCTGGATTGGTACATACTTTCTGGGGAGAAGGAATTGAAGAAGCGATGGTAGCGGTCTCTGGCGAAGAGTACATTAGTAGGTCGATGACGACAGAACTAGGGACTTATGAAGTGGAAGAAGTACCAATGGATGTAGCGTATCAAATTACACCTTCCAAAGAAGACAACCCATTAAATGGTTTATCTACTTATGGATTATTCATTGCACAGAAATATCTCTTAGGATACGAAACCAACGAGATTACTTCTCCTTACCAGGTGATTGCAATGGATGCGAACTGTGATAATCGCTTTACTACTTTTGATTTATTTGTAATGCAGCAGTTAGTCATTGGAAATATTTCAGATTTTCCTGGATGTCCTTCTTGGGTGTTTGTAAAAGAAGACTTCGAGTTTGAAGAGGACTTCTCACCATCGAATGTATTCCCTTATGAGAGTACTTATACGATGATGATGGATAAAGAAAGTGGACAAGCTAATTTCATTGGTGTGAAAGTAGGAGATATTCTTGGAAGAGCTATGGCAAGTGCTACGACGCTTACTAGTGCAGATTCAAGAAGTAATCAAAAAACAGGAATCGCCTTTACCGATCAAGCTATTAATGCTGGAGAGGAAGTGGAAATTACTTTTACAAAATCTGCATTCAAAGATTTAGCAAGTTACCAACTGGGATTAAATGTCACTGCTGATATGCTAGAAATAGTAGAATTGATTCCTTCTCAAGAAGAGGACTTTGTCAACACAATTGCAGGTATCAAAGACAACCAAGTAAAGGTTAGTTGGTACAATACGAATGGAGTAGGAACCATGCTATCAGAAGACGAAACGTTGTTTACCTTAAAGGTAAGAGCTAAAGCAAATATAGCTTCATTAGATGGTTTGTTCTCCATTAATAAACGATTTGAATCTACTGCTCATACTTCTACTCAGGAGGTGTACGACTTGGAAATTGTAATGAAGTCTACTATCAATGCTAGCAAAGGAATGCTTGAAGTTCTACAAAATATGCCAAATCCATTTAAGGAAACTACTGCCATATTCTTTGAGCTTCCTACTGCTGGAAATGTGGATTTACAAATTACTGACCAATATGGTCGTATCGTTAGAAGCATGAATCAGGAGTATGTATCTGGTCAGCATCAAATAATCTTGAATCGAGGTGATTTAGGCGCAGGCTTATACTATTACACGATTTCAAGTAATGGACAATCCATTACTAAACGAATGCTAATTATCGAATAAGTTTAGCATAATTATTTACTACTATAAGATCGGTATTGGCTTTGGCCAATACCGATTTTTTTTTGCCCTTTTGGTAGAGAAGGTTATTCCTTCGAGTTATTTTAAGCAATAACAAATGAGCTTAAATGAAGAGTGTAGGCTACCCCTACAAATATGGTAAGTTTTGTTAAGTCTGAAGGGTCGGGTAGTAGAAATGAACCGAATTATAAACTAATTTTTGACAATTGTAAATCTAATAATTTAGTAGGTTGTTGCATTTCTACTGTGAAAGTTTTGGTTTCAATTTTGTTAGCTACTAATACACTTCTATCTGTCGAGAACCATTCCGCAGAGGTAGAAGAGTGGCCATTGTTACTTAGGTAAGCAGAATAAAAAATAAACCCAAATAAGAAAAGACATACTAATTTCACTAAAAAGGTTTGCATCGCAGTTTGTTTAATAGGTATGAAATGCTTGGAATACGCATGGTGTTTCTTAGTGGATAGAAATAGGATAATGTTTTCTATTTGGAGTTGTATTTTGAATATATTACAGGTAGGAACTGGCACAATATATATCTATTTCTTATTTACACCAAATAATATTCTTTCTTTTTGTATATTTTTATTTTTATAAATTGTGCCTGTTGGTCGAATAAAATATATTCTTCTTCTTATTAATCTTGCTTGTTTCTCTATTTTACCAAATATTTGGATCTATACACCAAACTTGATAAAAAAGTGATTTTGAAATAGAGGTCTGACTTCTAAATGCGTTTTCACAATTTTATCCCATTCTCAGTATATTTAACTCGAAAAGTTGTAGTTCGCTCTAGTTTATGAATTCTGTGTTATGCGAAAATCAAAAGCGTATTATTATGATAAATGTTTTAATTGTTGACGACGAGCCTTTGGCACAAGATGTATTAGAAACCCATATTGCAAAATTGCCAGATTTAAATTTGGTACAAAAATGCAGCAATGCATTGGAAGCAAATGATGCTTTAAGGAATCATGATATAGACTTGATTTTTCTGGATATTCAAATGCCCCAATTAACAGGAATAGAGTTTTTACGAACCCTTTCCAATCCGCCTATGGTGATTTTTACAACCGCCTTTCCTAATTATGCGGTGGAAGGCTTTGAACTCAATGCAGTTGATTACCTATTAAAACCTATTTCTTTGGATCGGTTTATCAAGGCCGTCAATAAAGCATCCGAACAACTGAAAATTAAAAAGGGTATGAGTAACGCAGCGCCTGAGGTAACGAATGAATCCAGCGAGTACTTTTTTGTAAAGGCTGATAAAAAATTAGTGAAGATCAATTATACCGATATTATTTATATCGAAGGGCTTAAAGATTATGTTATAATCCGAATGGAAAGTAATCGTATTGTAACGCTGCAAACAATGAAGAGTTTGGAAAGTAAATTACCTACTCAATTGTTCAAGCGTATCCATAGATCTTATATTGTTGGGATCACAAAAATTAATGCAGTCGTTGGGAATATGGTAGAGGTAACGGAAAAAGGGCAAGCTAAACATTTGCCTGTTGGAAAGAATTATAGAGATGAATTATTGGCAATTGTAAATCAAAATAAGCTCTAGATTTTGTAAGTCCACTAGGCAAGTAAGTTTTTATAAGAAAACGATATTAAAAATTAAATTTTAAAATCGTTTCCTTATAAAAAACCTTTTGAGAGGCGGAAAGCAACAATCAACTTCACTCAATTACTTTCACATAATACTCATGTACCCATTCATTCACCCCGATGCGTACCCATCTACCTTCTTTTTCTAGAATGGTGACCAATGCATGATTCATTAGTTTTCTTACGATAGGATGATTAGTGCCAGGCCCTTGACGCACATTGAGAAAATCTGCATGCTGCACCCTGCCTGTAATAAAATCAACTATTTTTATCAGTTTATAGTAGGCCCACTTATCTGTTCCAATCTTTAACCAATTACCTTTTTTGTCTTCAATAATAACGGGACTACCATCCGGCAAAACTTCTGAAACGGGATGTTGCATCCCTGGTCCAGTGCGAATATTTAATCCTGTTGGGTCTTCAACGATTCCTTCTTGTTGCGTAAAGGTGATTTCGACATAGTGTTTATGCAACCATTTATCCGCTCCAATTCGATACCAATTCCCAACTTGTTCATACACTTCAACCGGGTCATCTTGATGTAAGACTTCTACTATATTGTATTGAACACCTGGTCCATTTCTGATATTCAATTCTCTAGTATTGATGACCGCTTGTTTGATGGGATGCTTGATTTGGAATTCTAAACCTGCATTAACATCCTGTTTAAACCGTTGCCAATCTTTTTCCTCGATCATCATTCTAGGACAAAGCTTTCCCGTTATATCATAATGCCTATAGAGGTCATTAATGGTGAAATTATATTTATTGAGCAGTTTTCTAGCAAGCCCAACTGCATTCAAATAGGTCTTGTCCCAATCTCCATCTTCATTCACACACATTTCAAAACCAATGGTAAAGTAATTGGGAGATAAGCTTTTTTCTATCATCCCTTCACCGATAGGTTTATAGGTTTTCGCTCCAACATGATACGCTACTTCATGGTCAGGTACACATTGAATAATAGAATGGTCATCAATAATATAGTGTGCCGAAGCTCTTCTAATAGTGGTATTAAAATAATTTCGGTTCGCCATGGCATGCGCTCCTCTGTGAGGATTAGCCGTCCAATGGGCAATGATTCCTTTTAGACTCCTAATGGTATAGAAATTTGGATTTCTAAGCGCAGGACGATTGTGATTGGTTAATAACTTTTGGGTAATAGCTACCATATTATTTGAATTAATTTTCTCATAGATGAATTCAGGAGGAGGACGCTTAGTGGTAAGTCAATCAATTTATGATAAGTTGAATTTAGATTTTGACTTTCTTTTTTTCATTGAAAAAAAAAGAAACAAAAAATTCTAGTCAAAAAAAACTCGCTCCGCTCAAACAGTTTTTTGACAAGCCACCCGCTTAGATGTTGACTACGGGACATTAACTAGATACAACTTATCATAATTAACTTGACTTACTACTTAGTAGTGGGACAAAAATAAATGTTTGTCAGTAATTCGAGTACATGCAAACAGCTACGTTAGATCCATAAAATCAATATATTCTCGAAAATCTAATCTGCGAAATCAATTAAAAATCAGCGGAATCAGCGATTCAAATCCCAATCCTTCAACTACACACCAATGTCCGAAAAAAAGCTATTCCTATTAGATGGTCACGCCTTAGTATA
>CALJIQ010000179.1 GCA_937973995.1 uncultured Saprospiraceae bacterium | reverse complement strand
ATGCCATTGGTATCACTTAATTCAGGACTACCCGAAAGAAAAATCATTTTTCCATCTAGCCATTTTCCATTTCCCGTTTTTGCATAATAATTAAATAAGGCATTTCTAGCAGTACCAAAATGATTGGGCATGCTATCTTTAGTAAGGGGGATATACTTCACACCAGAAGTAGTCCCAGAAGTCTTTGCAAAATACTTGGGTTTTCCCTTCCATAGTATATTAGCTTCTCCTTGTTTGATTCGATCAATATAAGGACGAAAGCCTTCATAATCTCTCAAGGGAACTCGTTCCTGAAAATCGAGATGAGCTTTAATGCTATTGAATTGATGGTCTTTGCCAAATTGAGTAGTCCTCCCACCTTGTAGTAATTTTTGAAAAACTTGCTCTTGTGCTGCGACGGCATTAGAAGACCATCGTTGAATCTGTTTCGCGATCTGATTGGCAAAAGGCTTTACAATAGTAGATTTGAACCCCATTTAGCAATTTATATTTTGAGAAACCCTTGTGCGAATCAGATTGGCATCGAGCCAATATGATTCGCAGATGGTAGCGTTTTACGTGATTTGTCAAAGAATCAAAAACACAGCTATTTGTACTATAACTGCATCTTTGATAAGATCAAGAAACAACATTTAGTACGCACTTAATTTTCAACAAAAAATAATTCTCAAACTAATCAGAAATTTAGTTATTTTTGTTTGCCTGCAAAAATAGGATTCTTAATTTTTAAACTTAGACTGTCACAACTATTTCCTATTTTGAAAGGTCTCCAAACGTACTAGTTTTGTCCTGCTCTTCCTAAAGAAATTACCTGCTTTTATTGACCACCATTTTGCCAAAGAATAGCAATAATTATTTGGTTTATTCTCAAAAGAAAGTTTATCTTTAGTGTTGGGAATTTATTTTAACAAACGATAAAATAGGTTCTCTATTTCAAAGGATTTCTTAGTCATCATAGAGTGAAATCTTTTTGATGAAGAAATCAATTGATAAATAATAAAGACGGAATTAATTTTTATTCCATATTAAAATGAGTACCTTCATTGCAAAGTCTAATTCCCTAAGTCAAAGACTTTGTCTATGTAAGTTAACCAACAAAAGTAGTCTTCACGAGATAGCAATATGACAAATATTGAAATGGTAGAAACGAAAATTAACCTTCAAGAATCCCTCCAACAAGTATTTGGTTTTGATAGTTTTAAAGGCAATCAAGAAGAAATTATTGAAAGTGTTTTAGACGGAAATGACACCTTCGTAATAATGCCCACAGGAGGGGGAAAATCCCTTTGTTATCAATTGCCAGCCATGATCATGGAAGGCACTGCAATCGTCATCTCTCCCTTAATCGCTTTGATGAAAAATCAAGTGGATTCGATCAGAGGACATAGTCAAAGCGACGAGATTGCACATGTGCTCAATTCTTCTTTATCCCGCACTCAAATCAAACAAGTAAAAAAGGATATTAGAGCTGGAAAAACAAAGTTATTATACGTCGCTCCAGAGACCTTAACAAAGGAGGAAAATATTCAGTTTTTTAAAGAAGTAAACATCTCTTTTGTAGCGGTGGATGAGGCACATTGTATCTCTGAATGGGGGCATGATTTCCGTCCGGAGTATCGGCGTATACGCATTATGATAGACGAGATAAACAAAGAAGTCCCTGTCATTGCTTTAACTGCCACAGCTACTCCTAAGGTGCAGTCTGATATAGTGAAGAATCTCAACATGGATAATGAGAATAAATTTATCTCTTCTTTTAATCGAGATAATTTATACTATGAGGTTCGTCCTAAAAGCCCCAAGAAAGATCAGACATTCAAAAGCATCATTCAATATATCAAAACACAACCTGGAAAATCAGGAATTATATATGTACAGTCGAGAAAATCCACAGAAGAAATAGCAAAAGTTCTCAATGTTAATGATATAAAAGCAGCCCCCTATCACGCTGGTTTAGATGCTAAAACTAGGAGTAAGACCCAAGATGATTTTTTGATGGAGGAAATTGATGTGATCGTAGCAACGATTGCATTTGGGATGGGGATTGATAAGCCTGATGTGAGGTTTGTTATCCATTATGATATTCCCAAAAGTATAGAAAATTATTATCAAGAGACAGGTCGTGCAGGGAGAGATGGTTTGCAGGGAGATTGCATCGCTTTTTATGCGTACTCAGATATTTTAAGACTAGAAAAATTCTTACGAGATAAGCCCGTTGCAGAGCGAGAATTAAGTGCGCAATTGATGCAAGAAATCATGGCGTATGCGGAGACGACCTCTTGTCGAAGAAGATTCCTACTCTATTATTTTGGAGAAGAATATGATGATGGAAAATGTGGGAAGATGTGCGATAATTGTCGACATCCAAAAGAAAAACAAGAAGTGCAAGAAGAAATGAAACATGCACTACAAATAGTCGGAGCACTTAACGAAAATTACAAAATAAAAACTTTGGTTCACTTTGCTACGGGTAAAGAAACCAAAGAAATGAAAGATTTTAAATTTAACTTAAAACCTTTATTCGGAGTTGGAAAAGAAAAAGATGATACTTTTTGGAATACGATCTATCGGCAAGGAATCTTGAATGGGTTATTGGAAAAAGAAATAGAAAATTATGGTATTTTAAAAGTAACAAAAAAAGGAGAGGCTTTTATGAAAAAGCCCTATTCTATTCAAGTTCCGATTAATCATAATTACGATAATGTAATCGTAGAGTCAGATGCTTCAGCAGGTAAATCAGGGGTGTTGGATGATACGCTGATGAAGATGTTGAAAGACTTGCGACGAAGCGAAGCCAAGCAAAGAAATGTACCACCCTTTGTGATTTTCCAAGACCCTTCTTTAGAGGATATGGCTACTCAGTATCCTATCTCTATGGACGATATGACCAATATTGCAGGGGTAAGTAAGGGGAAGGCATTGCGCTATGGAAAGCCTTTTGTCGAAATGATAAAAGAATATGTGGAAGAAAATGATATAGATCGCCCTACGGATTTTGTGGTAAAGCAAGTGGCGAATAAATCTAAAGTCAAAGTAGCGATTATTCAAGGCATTGATCGGAAAATACCATTAGATGATATAGCTGGTTCTAATAATTTATCTATGGAAGATATTTTACAAGAATTAGATGCGATCGTTAGTTCGGGTACTAAACTCAACTTGGATTATTATATAGATGAGGTAGTAGATGAATATTCTAGAGAAGATATCTACGAGTACTTTATGGAAGCAGATTCGGATTCTGCAGAAGAAGCATTTAAAGAATTAAAAGAGGATGATATTACCATAGAGGAAATACAATTGATGCGGATTAAATTTTTATCGGAAATGGGGAATTAGAATTTATTGTTCTATTGTTGAGCCTACTCTAAAAACACAATTTGGTAAACACATAGGTACATAGATCACATAGTTAGATGTATAAAAAATTAATTCTTAATTTTTTATACATCTGAAAACCCTGCGTCTCCGCGCCTCTGCGTTCATTTTTGACTTTTTAGAGTAGACTCATTGTTAAAATAAAAAGACGGCTTTGTTTTCATAGCCGTCTTTTTATTTTTATATCCTCCAATTCCTTATGCAAGCCAGCATTTAAACACCCACCAACATCTTACCGAATAGTCTTCATTTTTATCAGCAATTAATGTGTGTCGATGTCATAAGTCTGACTTCTGAGTGTCCGTAGGACGGTCTGATAATGCAATAGTCTGACAGCGAAGCGGTCTCCTTCTTAACGTTTGCTTAATAAGAAGTGGCTTATTTTTGTTCTATCTTTGGATAAGCTTATTATACTGCGAACGGGGTAAAATTATGAAAGTGAACTAATTGTTTATTTGTGTAACTGTTTATTCGTTTACAAGCTATACTTAGATAAACAGTTCAACAAATAAACAATTAAACAGTATTGTAAAATCACTTTTTTATC
>CALJIQ010000178.1 GCA_937973995.1 uncultured Saprospiraceae bacterium | reverse complement strand
GGAATACCAGTTACAATTTACGAAGACGACAAAGATATACCATGAAGTCAACTTCTCCCAAATTTCAGAAGCAATCGGTATTCCTGTAAATATCTTAAAACGCCTCAATCCTGCTTATGGAGCAGATATTATTCCCGATAGCTTAAAAGGGAATTATTTAGTCCTTCCTAAGATTAAGATGGGTAGCTTTATTACCTATTACAATTTTATGTTTGCGGAAAAACCGGATGAGTATATTCGGGCTTAGATTTGGTTTTGTGGTGTTATGGTATTGTGGTGTTATGGTTGAGTTTTGATAAGAGAAAGTTGCCCCTTTAGAATCCTTTGTGCGAATCAGATTGGCTCGATGCCAATCTGATTCGCGGTTAGATCAATACAATATCATGCGGAGCACAGAATTAGATTACTGGTCCCAAAAAGGTACTTATTTAAAAGTAGGGCCATTCAAGCATCAAGTATTCTATCAAGATTATGGGCGGGCAGAAGCCAGCCCAGCTGAAACCCTACTTCTCTTGCATGGCTTTCCAGAATCTTCCTACTCTTACCACAAAGTCATCAATGGGCTTGCCAAGCAATTTAAGCGAATTGTAGTATTTGATATGTTGGGGTATGGATTGAGCGATAAACCTGCTGAGAATTACACCTATTCTTTATTTGAGCAAGCAGACACAGCCTTACAGGTATGGAAGCATTTGGGCATTACGGGAGGACATTTATTATCCCATGATATGGGAGATAGTGTCAGTACAGAATTGGTGACTAGAGAAGTACAAGGTATCTTACCAGCTTGGTTTTCAGATGGATTTCAATCGTACACTTTTACCAATGGTAGTATGGTGCTGGATTTGGCGAGCCTGCGAATTACGCAAAAAATATTACTTTCCAAAAGAGGGCATTGGATGAGTAAACTCTCTACTTTCAAAATCTTCGACCAACAAATTAGAAGCGCACATGGTAATACGAAATTATCAGATCAAGATGTCGCCTTACTATGGGAAAACGTCCAACAGCAAGAGGGGCATCGAAAGAACCATTTGATGATAAAATACTTGAATGATCGAAAGCGATTTGAAAAGACTCGTTGGTTGCCGCACTTAGCACTGACTAAAGTTCCCGTCCATCTATGCTGGGGAGATGCGGATGCCGTCGCTAAAATAGAAATGGCACATTATTTAAAAAAGCAGGTTTGTAAAAATGCAAAATTGACGACTATGAAAGGCGTGGGGCATTTCTGCCAATTGGGAAGTCCTGATATTTGGGTGGAAAGTGTGTTGGGGTTTTACGGGTGAACGGGTTACGGGTAAACGGGTTGCTAACGTCATGTATGCAACTCGTTCACCCGCAACTCGCAACTTGGTCACTCGATTAATTATTCCCCAAAATCATAGGCAACCCACCATTGTCGCTTCCACCGACGATAATAATTTTAGAATTCGGAGAATTAGCTAATTCTAGCGTAGCTTCAATCCCTTTATCCTTCAAAATATTTTCGGTTAAACTTTTACTGATAATAGCATTTGCTTCTGACTTCGCCTTCGCTTCAATAATTTTACGCTGTGCTTCTTGCTCCTCTTGTTGAAGAATATATTTATACTTCAAGGCACTCTGCTCTGCTTCAATTTTCACCTCTATCGCATCCCTAACTTTTGCTGGTAATTCGATGTCTCGGATAAGCGTTGCTTTTAAATCAATAAAGTTGGCATCCAAGCTCGCTTCTAATTTCTCTTGAATAAGATTTTGTACTTGATCTCGCTTAGAAGAATACAATTCTTCTGGTTCGAACTGACCAATCACATCCCTTACCGCAGAACGGGTTTCTGCTCGTACCAAGGTCATCATATAGTCTCTGCCAAATTTTTCGTGTAAGTCCCCTATCTGATTGTATTTAGGATTTAAACGAATCGTTACATCTACTTTGATATTCAAACCATTTCGAGATAATACCTCCATCTCCTCTTCCAAGGTTTGCTCTCTTACTTGATATACATACATATCATTCCACGGAGCAACCACATGAAATCCTGGTTCGTAGATGTGATCTTTAATCAAACCATCTCCAAAACGTTTAAATAAAACCCCTCGCTCTCCAGGTTGAACCGTAATAAAAGTACTTTGTGAAAACATCATCAATACCATAAATATCATAAAAGCGATGATGCCATAACTGATTAATTTACTTTGCTGCATTTCAGTTTTTTATTAGGAGTCAGGAGTCGGGGGTCAGGGGTCAGAAACTTCTTCCTAAAGGATAACATTCTGACACCTGACGCCTGAGACCTCTCCCCTTAATTATAATAAAGCCACATTGTATTGTGGTAAATCTTTCAATAAATCCACTCCATTTCGCCCAAGAGAAATCAACATTCTTTTAGCTCGAATGAAGGTTTTAAAACGCTCTTCCGCAAAGTTAGGAGCATTTCTGTATAAACTTTCAATTTTAACACCTGCATCTCCAGAAGAATGAATCATTTCGCCATTGCCTAGGTAAATGCCCACATGTCGGATTCGCTCTTTCTTGGTAGGTGTTGCAGGATTACCAAAGAACAACAAATCACCGGGTTTTAAGTTCTTTAAAGTGGTATCTGTTCTTATTTCAACCCCCGTATGCACTTGTTGTGAAGCATCTCTAGCCAATTGGACACCGTTTAAATAATAGACCATTTTGGTATATCCGCTGCAATCTACGCCTTTGCCAGAGGTTCCTCCCCAAAGGTAAGGTCGTCCTAAAAATGTTTTGGCAGTAGCTACTATATTGTCAGCAGTTGGCGTGCGGGTAGCCAGCCAGGTTTGGTAATCAACTACTTGTTTATCAGGCACATAGCCCACTCTACCATCTGGATATTCTACTTTAATAAAGTCTTTTTCTACGCCTACCGATTTTAAAATATTTCCACTGGTCAAGTCTGACACAGGGGTAGCTTTTAAGGAAGGTTGTTGATAAGAAAATCCAAAATCCGCTATATAGATTACCTTCGGGGCAGATAACCAATCTTGATAAGCATATTCATCCATCCAAGTAAATCCGCCTTCATCCAACCATCCCAAATAACCATCTGGTGTTTGGACTTTAAACCAACTGTCTTTTTTTTCATATACCCGTAGGGAAGTACCTAAAATGGATTGGGTCGCTAATTCTTGAGAATGCCCTTTTTTGGAACGAATATTACAGGCAGAGACATTGACCACGCCATACGTTTTGGCGCCTAATTCTTTCTTTGGTAGGGTCTCCAAAGAGTCTATCACTTTATACCCCGCTTCTTTCAATTGGTCAAAGAGTTGTGTTTTGGCTTCAGTTAGATTGGTCGTTCCTTTTACCCGAATGCCTTCAATCCGATTAACCAATTCTATATCAAAAATAGCTACCCGCTTGTCTGGTGCAAATTCTTTCTTTATCTCTACTACAATGGATTCTGCTTTTTGAATGGAGGGAGGAAGTGTACAGGCTGACCAGCCACATAGAAGTAGAAGGAAATATAGGACTTGGTTTTTCATAGATGTTTTTTTGGTCATTGGTCAATAGTCATTAATGTGATGAAATGACTATTGACAAATGACCAATGACTAAATCAATGCCCATCAGACTCTACCACCTCCGTGATAGTAGGCGCTTTCCATTTTTCATAACCAATAGGATTACTGTTGGCGGTATTAACGGCTACCCCCGTTCGTTTTTTATCCTGTATCATGGCAATCGTCATGATGACGCCCGTCACGATAATGACGAATAATAAAATCCCTTTATTAAAATTCGCTACGGCTAAGTCTTCTGGAATGGCATAAAATAAAAGCACCGTAATTAATCCTCTTGGAGCAATAAATAGCTGCGGCAAAATATCACCACCAATAAATAGGCGAAGTAAAACTAGACGGATAATATAAATAGAAGCAACAATCAAGGCACTAACTATCATCACATTTAAACTCCATAAATCCGATAAAACAATAGTCAACCCAAAGGCCACAAAGAAAAACGTTCTTACGACAAAAGCCGTCTCCATGGTGATTACATGCAAGCCTTCATAAATATGTTCTGCCTCTTGGGTTTTTAACCATTTTGATAAGGGACCCCTAAAAAATAATTGGGTATTATTCATCATTAGACCAAAGACAAAAATGATGATGAGCGAGGATAGATGGGCTTGCTTAGCCACTGCATAGAGCAGTAGTAAAACCGCTATTAATAAAAATAATTTGGTATGACTTTTTATGTTTTGAAAGACCAATAAGATCAAGTAACTAGCTACTAAGGCTAATATTAAGGTAGCTACGACACTCATGGCATACTCAAAGTTCCCACCGCCTCCTGTGTCGTGACCACTATTATGCATCCTGCCTTCTAAGAAGTAGAAGATCATAATACCCAAAATATCCGAAAAGGTACTTTCATAAATATGAAATTCCTTTTTCCATTCCACTAAGGTCGTGACACTGGGAATAATAATGGCACTTGAAAGGATGGATAAGGGCGTGGCATACAACCAAGCCTGTTCTGTTGTCATCCCATCAACAAAGTATTCTAAGACTTCTGCGGCCGCCCATATGGACAATAACAATCCAATCAAGGCAATGACAAATGCCTTAGCAATGGGCATGTACTTCTCTGGTTTGAGCTCTAACTCCAAGGCTGCTTCCAATACGATCATGATCAATCCTACGGTACCTAAAACTTTTAGAATAGGTAGAATATTTAAGTCACTATAGCCCATGGCATCAAATCCAAACTTCATCAATACGCCCAATACAATCAGCATTAGGACAGAGGGAACATTCGTCTTTCTAGAAACCTCACCAAACCAAAAGGAAATGATCAGGACCAAAGAGGCGGATATGATAAACCCGTAATTTGAAAATATAAAGTCGTCCATATATTAATTTCAAAATTTATAGGAGTTGACAATTTTGCAATGCCTCCGTCCGATGGCTATCGCCGTCCGATGGGAACGCCCTACTCATCGGACGGCGACAGCCATCCGACGAGTAGGTTGTAATGCCTTGCAAATATTGTCAAAGAACCAATTTAAACTACCTGACAATCATACCCCCACTCTTCAATCAGTCTTACTAAGTCTCTAAAATGTCCTTCTTCCCGCACCATTACATTGGCATGAATAGCCGCTCCTTTGCCTTCATTGAAAGAGGGTTGGTAATTCCAATCTATATAAGGGGTAGTCGTTAATAAATCTTTTAAATGGGTCAAATGATTGGGGTGGTTATTGTCTTCTGTGGGATTAATAATCAAGCGATGCAAACCGCCGACTTCTTCTCCAGAGGATTGGGTAAAACCTTGAGACAACAAATGAGAATAACTCACATGATGGATTCCTTCTCCTGATTTTAATTGCAAGCCCAAACGACCAATTTCTGAGATCACTCCTTTCTGCTGACCTGCTAGTAATTGATTACCCAGCGTGATGCCTTGGTCCATCTGCAAGATGCGTCCACTGATATAGTTGCGAATATGAGAGAATCCACCAATGATTAACAACATCGCCCACAGTCCATGCAAAGGCGGGCGTATCAGCACAAACACACTAATCAAAATGAGCAGCACGATGGGCTCGTAAAAGAGCAAGGTTCGACTGACCGTCTTTAAAAGTGGCAGTCGAAGTTCTCCTAAATAATTAGTGTTGGTTAATATCTGTTTAGCAAATCGCAACAGAAAATACAGGATAGCTAAACCGATGGCCACCACCAACAATCGACTCCAAGTAAAACGACTTTCTAAAAGATATTCCATAAAATATATACCAAGCACCAAGTTCTAAATTCCTAATTCCAAGCACTAAATGATTGAAATTTGGAACTTGGAACTTGGAATTTAATTAAGATATTTCTTCCGCTCCAGCAATCGCCCCAAATCATTCGCAATGAGTTCATTAATTTCTAACATGCCATCCAAGCTTCTTTTTAGAATGCCCATGCTGAGCAAGCGTTGAAGGACAGCGCTAAATTTATCTCTGAAAGGAACCCCAAACAAGCGCCGAAGACGGTATTCGTTTGTTCTTTTTTCTTTGAAGATAGTGGCTAATAATAATGCCGCATTGGGGCTTAAAAAGTCAGGTAAAGGAAAATCACTTTGGGATTCATAAATGACTTGATCTTCATTGACCCGATGGATAGAACCAGCCCACCGATTAAGCGCATCCCCAATATTTCTTTGTGCCGCACGACAGACATGGGCACTTACCTTACCAAAAGAATCCGTTGGTATTTCTTCTCCATCTGCGTTTACAAGTATCTTGTGCGTCGCCCCATGTCGAATAAGTATCGCTTGTTGGATTTCCTCTAAAGACATTTTATCCAGTGCGATGACTGCTTGAAAGGATTGTTCTACTTGATGGGTCTTTTGCAAATGGGCATACAACCATTTGGTCATGGAGACCATGTAAAAAAGCTGCGTACCATGACTGTCAATATGCTCCACTAAATTCCGAATATTCGTACCTAAGGAGATATTGGCATCCTGCCACAATTCTAAATCATCAATCCATACCAAAGCACCGCTGCCTATCGCATTCTTTTTTAAAAAGTCCAATGCTTGTTTTAAATCACAGGTGGTTGTCCACTTGCGTCCTTCTGTATTTAAATTGCTATTGGGTACTAGTCGAATGGTTTTTTTTGTAAAATACTTGTTGGCGATGATATCCCCAAATAATGACTTTCCCGACAAGCGTTCGCCTACCACCACTGCTGATCCTCGAAAGCCCAATCGCCACTGATCTATTAAATTATCCATCCGTTGCAGTTCCTGTTCTCTGCCTACCCAAAAGGATTCTCCTATGTAGCCCTTGGTTTGAAAGATGCTTGTATATTGGTGATTGGCTGCCTCAACGCTTCTATCCTGTAAGGTCCGAACAATTTTTTCGGAAGGGGTTAAGGCCTCTTCTTCGTTGACGGTATCTCTAAATCTTTTGATGAAACTAGTCGGTCTATTTAATTGACTGCGTGCTTGTTTGACGATCTTATTTTGACTGATCGAAAACTGATTGAGGGTGGATTGTAAAGAAACTGGAAGAAAGGCTTTTTCGGCATCATAAACGGCGGATAACCTAAAGTCGGTATCCAATCGATCTTGGATAGTTTTCTCCAAATTATCAATTTCGCTAGACCAATCATCCACTTTTTTTATCATGGCTTCCAAAGGTTGACCATAATATTCTTTCTCTACTTGTTTTACCTTCCCTTCCTTTTTTTCATTGGCCAACAAAACCGCTCGATTCCGAATATTGACCAAAGACATTTTCATGCTTTGCTCAGCACCTTCTGTCAATTCCCATATTTCATACAACACGGGTACCACTTCAGAATCCAACCAAGATTGAGCATTTTTTTTGAAATTAGCCTCTTTAAACTGCACCATCCCGCTATTGGTATCAATGGGTACGCGCATTTTAGCCGCTAAATCGTCAATTTTCTCCTTTAAAGAAGCACTAAAGGTTTTAAGATGATTGGGTAATTTTACCTCTTCTTCTAAATCTTCCAACCGAGTTGCCACCAAGCCCGGCTTTTCCTCCACATTTTCATTTATATATTGAATCGTAGTAGCCGATAATTCTCTTAGTTGGTGTAATTCATTTTGGCAAGATTGGATCGTTTCTTTAATGAGTTGTTGGATACTCTTGAAACCGAGAGTGGTATTTTGCAATCCATTTTGCTGTACCTCTGCTTCTCGACATTGCGTAGCCAATTGCTTGATTTGATCTTCATATATATCCCAAGGATTATTCTGGAAGGACCATTTTTTTAATTGTTTTCCGCCTACCTTCGCAGATGTAAGTCGGTTGTATTCTTGTGGATAATAGCCCTTCAATTCTTCCCCTGCCTTTCTTAAAACTGCTTTGGATTGGTTTCCTAGCTCAATTAATGCCTCTTTTCTCACTTGCTCGTCCAATTCCATGATTTTTCCCTTCTGCTGCTGCAATAGCACGTTTCTCCACAAAATCATGTAATTCTTCGCTTCTTCCATCCATAAGTAACTGATAATATTGGCTGGTAACTTGGTTTCTTGACTAGCATTCTTAGGCATCGCCACTAAGGCAGATGCGCTCTCCTTCCCTATTTGTTGGATGGCTTCGGATAATTGGGTCGCCCCCTCCGCTAAAGCGGATTCATAGGCTTCAAAACTATCCGTATTTTCCACTTTATGAAGCATTTGGTCTAAAACCCCATTAAAATCAGTCAGATTTACGGAAGCATCCATTGAAATTCCTGTTGTTGACATATACTAGGTTAGTAAGAAGGCGAAATTTAAGGGAAATCGTTGAATTTCGGCAAAAATAATGAAAAAGTCTTTTGTGTTTTATCTAGGCTTTTGACGAAGGTCGGGGGAATAGGGAACAAGGGTAGATTTTCTCTGAATTACCCCGACCCCTGAAGGCAGGGGTCGGGGGTAGAAATAAAGCATTAGCAAACCTTTTTATACCTACAAAGGCATTATATTTATCTAATACAAAATCCTTATGTCCATGACATAGCCCTTTGGAGGTCGGGGGCAGATGTGGAAAAAAAAATACACCTAGTTAAGCAACAACTTTTACGAGAAAACCATTTCTCTTTTCCCTAAACTAATTCCCAACAAAATATCGTTATATAAAAAAAAATATGTCATATAGCTGCGAAATATTTGGATATAATTGCTACTGGCAGCTAGTATAGATATTTTTGGAGGAAATTAACTGTTTAATCTCATGGACAAAAGACTCTTCGACTATTGCTCCATTTATTAGTATCCCTCTAATTATTGACCAAAACCGATTTTGCTGCATGAACTTTATGGGGCGCATTATATTCATTTTTTGTTTCCAACTTTTTTGTATTGGTTTTTTAGTTGCTCAAAAGACCACCTGCCCTTGTCATGATTGCCCGATAGCAATTGAGGATGGGGTAGCTGGTTTTGAAGGTATTGCTAATAGCACAAATGAATCGGTCCAAGTTGCGCATGCCAACATATTCAATGTATTGAACAACGACCTGTCTAGTAGTAGCCAATGTGTGAAGGCAGTGCATGTGACATTTAAGCATGATTATGTGGGAGATGTGACGATGTTTTTGGTTTCACCTGCAGGTCAGGAGGTTCAACTCATTGGTCCTTGGGTGACAGGTAGCTTTGTTTCTACTTCTAATACTACTTTTGAAGTATCTTTTCTTCAGTCTTCTGCTATCGTTGACCCCGGTGAGTTTGGCAAATATTGGGATAATGACCAGGATTGGGCCACCTTCGGCAAACGAACGGGCTCTTTTTATCCGCATAATGGAGACTTGGAAGATTTTAATCAAGGAGGAATTAATGGCACTTGGTCACTTCGAGTACATGATTCTCAACCAGAAGGAAATGATTTAGGAGAATTAATGGATTTTTCCGTAGAGTTTTGTGATCCAACAGGTTTAGTTTGTGACCCATGTGAAGAAGAAAAAGAAATGGGCATTCCTTGTGTATTTCAACTAGAAGGATCTAGAGAACAAATTACTCCAATAGAATCGGTTTGTGTAGATGT
>CALJIQ010000177.1 GCA_937973995.1 uncultured Saprospiraceae bacterium | reverse complement strand
TAGCACGTTCCAAGTGACGATTTTAAATGTAACTGGACAAGTGATGAGAAGCTTCCGTAATGTAACTGGAGATCAGTTACAAGTGACGAAAGACGATTTGATCTCTGGTATGTATTTCCTAAACTTCCGTGATGAAGTGGGTAATACGGGTACTTTGAAATTGATGGTAGAGTAGATTGGTAGCGGGTGATTGGAGGTGGTCCAGTAAGGAAAGATTACAAAAGTTTTAAAAACTTTTGTAATCTATTTTCCCAATGACTTATGAGACCGACTCCAATCACCAATTACCATTCACCAATCACTAAATAATGAAACTAATCAAAAAAATCTTCCTAGTTGCGATCACCTGTCTCCTCCTTCCTAGCATGATGATGGCACAAAAAACGCTCAGTGGTACGATTACCGATGCAGAATCGGGAGAGCCACTCATTGGGGCAAGTCTTTTAGTTAATGGAACTACCACAGGAACGGTTACGGATATAGATGGCAATTATTCGCTTACTATTCCAGACGGATATGACTTGCTTACGATCTCCTACACAGGTTATGCGCCCATTGAAAAAAATATCGGAAACCTATCCCGTTTGGATGTTCAAATGAGTGCAGGAGAAGTATTGAATGAAGTAGTAGTCATTGGTTATGGTACCATCAAAAAAGAAGATGCTACGGGGTCTGTTCAAACGGTGAGTTCCGAAAAATTTAATAAAGGGGCGATCACTGGTCCACAAGAATTATTGGCGGGAAAGGTAGCAGGGGTGTCCATCAGTACGAATAGTGGCGCACCGGGTGCGGGTGCCAAAATCAGAATTAGAGGAGAGTCTTCTATCAGTGCCAATAATGATCCTTTAATTGTGATTGATGGTGTCCCTTTAGAAAGTGGTGGCGTTAATGGTTCCAGAAATCCATTAAACATTATTAACCCAAATGATATAGAAACTTTTACGGTGTTGAAAGATGCCTCTGCCTCTGCTATTTATGGCAACCGAGCAGCAGGTGGAGTGATTATTATTACTACCAAAAAAGGATCGGTTGGTAATAAATTACGAGTAGGCTATAATGGCAATGTTTCTGTCGGAACTATTGCGGAGAAAATGGACGTATTGGATGCTCGATCCTTTACTTCCTTAATTCAGAATCAATATGGGGAAGGACATCCTGCGGTAACTGCCTTAGGAACAGAATCTACCGATTGGCAAGAAGAGATTTACCAAAATGCCATTGGGCACGATCATAATTTGTCCTTTGCTGGAGCAGTTAAATCCTTGCCCTACCGAGTTTCTTTAGGATATACGGATAAGAATGGTATCCTGAAGTCAGATAATTTTAATCGCTTAACCGCAGGTATTAATTTAAGCCCAGGTTTTTTAGATAATCGACTGCAATTGAACATAGGGCTGAAGGGTATGCGAACGAAAAATCAATTTGCGAATAGAGGAGCAATCGGTAGTGCTTTGGCATTTGATCCTACGAAACCTGTCCGAGATGAAGAAAGCCCGTTTGGCGGTTTTTGGACTTGGCGACAAGCAGATGGTAATCCCAATGCGTTAGCCCCTTCCAACCCAGTTGCCTTATTGGAACTAACAGACGATCAATCGACCGTTAAAAGATACATAGCTAATTTTCAAGTGGATTATCGGTTTTCCTTTTTACCTGCATTAAGAGCTAATTTGAATTTAGCTTACGATAAAATAGATGCAGAAGGAGGCGTGGATATTCCAGCGGAAGCTTCTTTTGCTTTTTATGATGGCGGTGTCATCAGAGAATATACACAAGGCAAAGAGAATGAATTGCTTGAATTTTATTTGAATTATAAAAAAGATATTGGAGCGAATACCATTGATCTAATGGCAGGTTATTCTTGGCAGCATTTTTTTGAAGAGCGATTTGGTCAAGCCTCTAATATTGCTGGAACAGATATTATACAAGCCCCTAATAATGATTCCGAAGAACACTATTTAGTCTCCTTATTTGGGCGACTCAATTATAGTTATGATGATCGATATTTATTAACTGCTACGCTTCGTAGGGATGGTACTTCTCGATTTTCGCCAGATAATCGATATGGCTTATTCCCTTCCGTTGCTTTAGGAATAAAATTGCTAAACGATGAAACGGCTAGGGGTTTATCGAATTTAAAACTAAGACTAGGCTGGGGGGTAACAGGGCAAGAAGCGATTGGAGATCGTTATGCGTACTTATCTCGCTACCAAGCAGGATTCGACAATGCGCAATATCAGTTCGGAAATGACTTTATCAATACCCTTCGTCCGAATGGCTATGATGCAGCTATTAAATGGGAAGAAACAACTACCTATAATGCTGCCCTTGACTTTGGGGTCATCCAAAATAAATTAACAGGTACCCTAGAAATATACCAACGGAATACCAAAGACTTACTCAACTTTGTACCCGTTCCTGCTGGAACAAATCTGACCAATTTCATTACTACGAATGTGGGGGATTTGGAAAATAGAGGCATTGAATTATCCTTAAATGCCACTCCGATCTTGAAAGAAGATCAGCAATTAGACCTAGGTTTTAATATCGCCTATAACGAAAATGAAATTACTCGATTAACTGCCACGGATGATCCGAACTACCAAGGTGTTTTGACAGGAAATATCGCAGGTGGTGTAGGGAGTACCATTCAGATTCATAGCGTAGGTTTTCCAGCAAACTCCTACTATGTGTGGGAACAAGTGTATGATGAGCAAGGCGTACCGATAGAAGGGTTGTATGTAGATCGTAATCAGGATGGAGTAATTAATGGAGACGATCAATATCGGTATAAAAATCCGTCTCCTGATTTTTCGATAGGCTTTACCGCTAGATATGAAATTAAGGATTTTGATATATCCTTTGCTGGACGATCTCAAATTGGTAATTACGTTTACAACAATGTTTGGTCAGACCAAGCCTTTTACAACCGCCTCTTTAACTCTACTGGAGTGATTAGTAATGCAAATTCCGTTATTGGACAAATAGACTTTACCAATCCGCAATATTTCAGCGATCACTTTGTCAGAGATGCTTCTTTTCTTCGTATCGACCATATTACCCTAGGTTATAATTTCGATGAATTAATAGGCGATTTTACTCGGTTCTATATGACTATTCAAAACCCCATTGTACTCAGTAATTATGAAGGAATAGATCCAGAAGTAATCAATGATAGATTTAATGGAGTCGATAATAATATTTACCCTCGACCTCGGACTTTTGTGTTTGGGGTTAGTGTGGATTTTTAAGATGTTGAATATTAACCACATTAAGTAGTGTGACACTATTAATTATTGATTATTAATTATTTTCCAGACGCTACTGAACACGCCTAATTAGCTAATAATCAGTAATTAATAATCAATCAACTGAAAAGCAAAGTTGTTAACTTATTTTTGTCAGACTACTTAGTTCACAAAGTTGATTCACATTAGGACACACAGATCTAAAGTTCAAGATCAAGAGTCAAGTGCAAGTTCAACGAATTAGACGATGACAAAAGTTAGTTTTCAAATAACTAATCAGATGAACTGAAAGTCATCAGATTAGACGTTTTCGTT
>CALJIQ010000176.1 GCA_937973995.1 uncultured Saprospiraceae bacterium | reverse complement strand
TTCATAATTAATCATTCAAAATTAAATATAAAGAAGCAATAGTAAAGTAAAGATGTCTTTTGTGGTTTTGAGGGCGATTGAAGCTAAAGGGCTTTAATCGCCTTTTTTATTTTTAGGATATAGTGAATATTCGCTAAAAAGCGGTATTTTATGCCCATTCTTGGAGGGTTTAGGAAAGTCGAGTCTTAATAATGATGACCCTGATTCCTGATTTCTTACGCCTAAATAAAATGAGCATTAATACTCAAAATAGTAAGATTATTTTCGGATTGAAGGTAAAGCAACTTCGAGCCGAAAAAGACTTGTCGTCTGCTGCCTTAGCTGCAGCTGCTGATCTATCCGTTTCTTATTTAAATGAAATAGAAAAAGGTAAGAAAAAACCTAGATCGGAAAAGATTCAAAAATTAGCAGCTGTTTTAGGATGTTCTTATGAAGAGTTAACCTCACCAGAATTAAGTGGAAATTTAGCGGCTGTCGGAGAGTTATTACACTCCAATTTTTTAAATGAATTGCCACTCGATTTATTTGGAATCGAGTTGAATAAAGTAGTTGAAATAATTGCTAGTTCGCCTATCCAAGTAAGTGCCTTTATTTCTACCTTAGTAGAATTGTCGAGAACGTTTGCCTTTAAGGAAGAAAACTTCTACTTCCATGCTTTGCGTGCTTACCAAGAATTACATTATAATTACTTTGAAAATTTAGAAGAGAAGATTGACACATTTGTTGAGCGATTTAACATACCTACTAAACGACCTGTTCCAACTAGTTTATTAAGGCAACTATTAATGGACCAATATGGTTATTCCATTATAGAAGTTGATTTTTCAAATAAGCCTGCCCTTAAAGCAATGCGTTCTGTCTTTAAACCAGAACAGAAAAAATTATTTATCAACAAGGAATTAAACGAACAACAAAAGGCATTACAGCTAGGAAAAGAAATTGCCTATAATTATTTGAAATTAAAAGAACGGATTAATACGTCTTCTTTTTTGAGAGTTGATAATTTTAAAACGGTACTCCATAACTACTTTGCAGGGTATTTTGCGGTTGGTCTATTGGTGAACCAAACTTCTATGATTAAAGACTTACGTGCCTTTTTTCAGCAAGAGACATGGGATGGAAATTTTCTGACTCAATTATTAGACAAATATGAGGTGTCACCAGAAGTGCTTTTTCAAAGATTTAATGTCTTGCCAAGTATTTTCAATATTAAAAAATTGTTCTTTTTGCGGATGGTCAATAAGGAAGCTACCAATGATTATCATATTGATAAAGAGATGCATCTTAATAGAAAACACCAACCACATGCCAACCAATTAAAAGAACATTACTGTCGGCGGTGGTTATCCATCAAACAATTGGCAGCCTTATCTAATCAAGCCCAAGTTAAAAAACAACCAGTAGTAGGTATCCAACGCTCAAAATATTTAGGCACTAATGATGAATACCTGTGTTTTACTATTGCTAGACCGAGTTATTTTCCTCACACACAACAGGTTAGCGTTACGATTGGCTTATTAGTAGATGAAGAATTAAAGCAAATAATACAGTTCTTGGAGGATTCTTCTATTCCAAGAATAATGGTAGGTGTAACTTGTGAAAGGTGTGCTAAAGTGGATTGTCAAGAAAGGGTCGTCGAGCCTATTGCTCTTTTAAAAAAATCAGAAAAGAAAGCTATTCAAGAGGCAATTGAAAATTTAAAATAATTGAATTGGTGATTGGTAACTGGTGATTTGATCCACCAGTTACCAATTAACCATTAGTCAAAACTACCTAGCCACAGAGAGTTTTTCTGTTGCTGTATATACTCCATTCGTTATCTGTATAAAGTAAATACCATTTTCTATAGATGGTAATTGAATCTCTTGCGTTTGTCCTTGAAGATGTTGAATCTCCTGTTGTAATACTGGTTGTGAAAGATGATTGATAATGGTAACCTTTAGCGTTTGTGATTCCCAATTATTTAAATTTAACCAGAAAGATTGTTGAGCTGGATTTGGATATAAACTAAAGGTTTTATCCGCATTCGTAACAATTTCTGTTGGTGTATCAATTCGGAATAAAGTAGCGGACTCATCTACTAATGAACTGGAAATACTTGCATTAAATTGCTCGCTACAAATGACTCCCCAACTTGCATCATAAAACTGAACTTCAATTATGTAATTACCAGGAACTAAGTTCTCAAAATTATATTGACTTCCACAATTTGCAATACATTGATCTACTGGTACCCATCCACCTAGTACTTGGTATAATTTCACAACTTCTATAGGTGCTGATAAACCTGTTACGGATATATCATTACCCGTAACATTTACGGATATATCGCTACAATCTCCAGTAGTTCCGCCACCACCAGAAGTTTCACCTTGACAGGTACAGCCATCTGCTTGTATCACATCATTATTAGTATTGGAATTTCCATCATTACAAGGAGTACCTGGTGTAGCAGGTAAGTTAGCATTACGGTCATTACAATCGTCGGCTGCACAAACACCATCATTGTCCAAGTCTGTACAGGTAGTAGTTGTGCCTTGACAGGTACAGCCATCTGCTTGTATCACATCGTTATTAGTATTGGAATTTCCATCATTACAAAGAGTACCTGGTGTAGCAGGTAAGTTAGCATTACGGTCATTACAATCGTCGGCTGCACAAACCCCGTCATTATCCAAGTCTGTACAAGGCTCTGTAGTTCCTTGAGTAACCGTGGTGGTTAGTTGGACATAACAATAGGTATTGTCATCTCCAAATGCATTAACCTTTATAAAATAACTTCCAGGATCCAAGTTGTTGATAACTACTGGATCGGAACAATCTCCATCACAAATTGGAACGGTCCGCCAATTAGTAGGCGCTCCAATGATTTGAATATTTTCTCTAGCAGCAGTAAGATTGCTAATAGTTATTTGCCCTGCACCTCCAGTTACTTGGATATCGCTACAGTTAGCTGATCCTCCAGAATTTCCGCCTGTTGGAGTACCTTGGCAAGTACAACCATCTGCTTGAATGACATCATTTGTAGTGCTGGCATTGCCATCGTTACAAGCGGTGCCAGGTGCGGCAGGCAAGTTGGCATTACGATCGTCACAATCATCAGTTGCACAGACGCCATCATTATCTAAATCTGTACAACCAGGGACAGTACCTTGGCAAGTACAACCATCTGCTTGAATGACATCATTTATAGTACTGGCATTGCCATCGTTACAAGCGGTGCCAGGTGCGGCAGGCAAGTTGGCATTACGATCATTACAATCATCAGCAGCACAAACGCCATCATTATCTAAGTCTGTACAACTAGGGATAGTCCCTTGACAGGTACAGCCATCTGCTTGAATGATATCATTTGTCGTACTAGAGTTACCATCATTACAACTGGTACCAGGTGTAGCAGGCAAGTTGGCATTTTGGTCATTACAATCATCAGCAGCACAGACCCCGTCGTTATCTAAATCCGTACATGGGCTTGGACCGCCTCCCCCTTCTGTAACCGTGGTAGACAATTGGGTGTAACAATAAGTATTATCATTTCCAAATATATTGAGCTTAACAAAATACTCTCCTGGTTCTAAATCATTAATCACTACTGGATCTGAACAGTCTCCATCACAAACTTGAATGGTTCTCCAGTTGGTAGGCGCGCCAATAATTTGAATGTTTTCTCTAGCAGCAGTAAGATTACTAATAGTTATTTGGCCAGCACCGCCCGCAACTTCAATGTCACTACAGTTAGCTGACCCTCCAGAATTTCCGCCTGTTGGGGTACCTTGGCAGGTACATCCATTTGCTTGAATGACATCATTAGTCGTATTAGAATTACCGTCGTTGCAAGGAGTACCAGGTGCAGCGGGTAAATTGGCATTTCGATCATCACAATCATCAGTTGCACAAACGCCATCGTTATCCCGATCTGTACAGCTAGGGATCGTACCTTGACAAGTACATCCGTCCGCTTGAATGACATCATTAGTCGTATTAGAATTTCCGTCGTTACAAAGCGTACCAGGTGCAGCAGGTAGGTTAGCATTTCGATCATTACAATCATCTGCGGCACAAACGCCATCGTTATCCCGATCTGTACAACTAGGGATCGTACCTTGACAAGTACATCCGTCCGCTTGAATGATATCATTAGTCGTACTGGAATTTCCGTCGTTACAAAGCGTACCAGGTGTAGCAGGTAGATTGGCATTAAAATCATTACAATCATCTGCGGCACAAACGCCGTCGTTATCCCGATCTGTACAACTAGGGATAGAACCTTGACAAGTACATCCATCCGCTTGAATGATATCATTAGTCGTACTGGAATTTCCGTCGTTACAAAGCGTACCAGGTGCAGCAGGTAGATTGGCATTAAAATCATTACAATCATCTGCGGCACAAACGCCGTCGTTATCTCGATCTGTACAACTAGAAATAGCACACTCTCCATCTGGAAGCAGTTCAAATAAATGCCTACCGGTTGTACTTCTACTTAATCGAAAACAAATACTAGCTTCATTATTATTATAATTAGTTTCTGAATTTCCATTCAAGTCCGCAGCATTTTGGTAGTTAACTCTATTGACTAAGCGATAAACGCCACTAGGAACATCCGTCACATCTATCCATTGACAGTCCAAAGACCAACCATAAATGTCTCCACAACCAGCAGAGATACCTTGAAAGCCACAATGATATTTTAGCGTACCTCCACCACTACATTCGGAATCCATCAGACAGAACCCTGTTTTATTTCCTACTGGTATAATGTTCCCGTTTCGGTCGAATAAAGTATATTGAGCATATCCTTCATAATGCCAGTGTCGGTGACAATTATCCCATTCCCATACAGCACTTTCTTGACTAGGGTCACTTGGTGGAATTCCCACTACAAAGTCTTGATTTCCAATATTTCTAATGTGGGTAGTGAATCGAATTAATTGGCGGTCTCCTAAACCACCTACGCAACCTTCATTTATATAACAAGCATCGTTATTATCCAAAACGTCTGTGCGTAAATCTCTAATTAATCTATCTCTGTCAATCGTTAAATCAGGTTGAGAGAATAAAAGGGAGGGAGAGAGAAAGGGGCATGCAATTAGGAATAGGCAAAGGTAAAGAACCTTGACTGGTTTGCTCATTGTTTTTGTTTTTAAATGTTATTACTCTTTAGGAGGGGAGAGTGTGTTGTTTTTAACCTTATATCTGACGGGAAGAGTTGCTAATAAGACGGGAAGAGTTGCTAATAAGATGGGAAGAGTTGCTAATAAGACGGGAAAAATATACTCAAGAAGGGTAGTCTATGTTTACGAACGGAACAAATATACAGAAAAGGTAAACACAACGCAACTTCCAAGATGATAGAATCTATTAATTAGAGTCATTAAAAGTTACTGCATTTGTTTAAAAGCATTTCCTAAGTAATTTATAATATCACTGGCAATCAATGATTCATGTCCTAGATGAGTAGCAGAAATATCTCCTGCTAAGCCGTGTAGATAAACACCAAGAAGGCAAGATTCTTTGGGAGAATACCCTTGAGCAAGCAATCCTGTTAAAATACCAGTTAAAACATCACCACTTCCTGCTGTTGCCATTCCAGGATTGCCAGTGGTATTGAAGAAACAATTTCCAGTAGGGGTAGTGATGGCAGTATTTGCTCCTTTTAAAATAATAAATAGTTGATGTTCTTTTGCCTTTTGTCTTTGTAATTGGTTTCTTGCAAAATCATTTTGGCTTTCTCCAAAAAGCCTAGAGAATTCTTTTACATGAGGAGTTAAGATCGTATTTTTAGGTAGATGGGGGATCCAGTCTGGATTCTCAGCAATGATATTTAAAGCGTCCGCATCTAAGACTAGGGGAACCTCGGCACGAAGCAATAACTCTTTTAAGGCTTTTTGAGAAGAAGGTTTTTTGTTTAGTCCACAACCACATCCAATAGCTTTATAAGGAGGTAAAGAAGGACATTCGGAAAAATAATGTTCATGAATATCCACGCTTACCATCCCTTCAGGAAAACTAATTTGTAAAATCTCATAGGCAGATTTAGGGGCATGAATCGTCACCAAACCTGCACCACTTCTTAAACAAGCTTTTCCTGCCAAGATAATAGAACCCACCATTCCATAACTAGAACCAATAAGTAAAGCATGACCAAAAACTCCTTTGTGATCAAACTTATTCCGTTTCTTTATTAATTTTTTTAATTCTTGGCCAGTTGAAAAATAGTTACTACTTGCGGCAACTGCCCTAAAAGATGGATCTAGTCCAATGGGGAGCATATAGCATTTTCCTGTATAATGTTGATTTTCTGGAAAAAAGAAAGCCAGTTTTGGTAATTCAAAACTCACGGTATAGTCCGCCATAAAAATATGCTCGCTAGTACTGTGTTCATCCGCCATTAAACCAGACGGAATATCAACCGCTACCCTGGTATTAGTTAGCGTATTTAAAAACTGAATCAGCTTGCTCCAATAATTAATAACTGGGCGATTTAATCCTGTTCCAAATAAAGCATCAATTATAATATCATTTTCATGGATAGTTGGAAACGGGTCACCGTCCTTTATGATTACAGTAGGGATTGCGTATCTGCGAGGTAGCCGTTTTAGATTATGTTGGAAGTCTTTCGTCGTATTGAGCGAAATAGCACATAGATATAACTTTATCTTGAGATGCTTTCGGTTTAATAATCTAGCAATTGCTAAACCATCTCCACCGTTGTTACCGACTCCGCAAAAAATGCTCACATTGCTATTCTCCTTATTGGGAAATGTTTTTACAAACCAATCCACAAAAGCAGTGGAAGCTCGTTCCATTAAATCAATAGACTTAATAGGTTCGTTTTTTATGGTATGTTGATCTAGCTCTTGGATTTGTCTAGCGGAGAGTATTTTCATATTATTAGATAGACTTTGTTCGGTTGACGGTTGACGGTCGTTGCACGTAACAGTAGCCGATCGTACAGGGCATAAAAATAGAGAATAAATTTTAGGGCTTCGGCAATAAATAACCTACCTACATAGGTATTTCTCGCAAAGGATCGCTAAGGTTTCGCAAAGTACGCTAAGTTAGTAAAAGGTCTAGCTTTGCGTATCTTAGCGTATCCTTGGCGAGACTTTGCGGGAGACAAAATTTGAGTAAGTTATTTATTTCTTCGGCCCTTACCTAAAAATTTTAGGAGTAACCTAAACTAATTTACTACCTTAGTTGGAACGATCATTGTTTTTGATAGGTGTTATCAATACTTCAACAAAGATATTCTTCCCATGGTTAGGCTTAAGGTGATTATTGCAGATGATCATGTCCTTTTTCAGCAAGGATTAAAATTAATTCTGGAATCGGAATCATCAATAGACATTGAGGTGCTTGGTTGTGCCAGCACAGGAAAGGCCTTATTAGAATTATTAAAGACGGTACGACCCGATTTAATTCTTCTAGATTTAAATATGCCTAGTATGGATGGCTTAAGTGCCTTCCGACAAATTAAAGAATGGAATAGTGCTGCTAAGGTAATTGTTTTAACCATGTACGATGATCCGAAAATTGTAAAACAAGTTTTGAAAGCAGGTGTAGATGGATACATTCTTAAAAAATATGGGAAAGAAGAAATTTTGAAAGCAGTTACTGAAGTTATGGGAAATAGATCCTATATCAGTAAAGGAATATCTATCGGTACTAATGGTATAAATCCTTCCGCCAATTCGCTCTATGATGATAAATATGTGAGAAAGTATAGACTTACCAAGCGAGAGTTACAAATCCTACAATTAATTAGTCAAGCCTTAAGTAATAAAGAAATCGCAAAAGAATTATTCATAAGTGATCAAACCGTCAGTGTCCACCGTAAGAATATTATGAAAAAACTAAATGTTAGTAATACGGCTGGTTTAATAAAAGTAGCTTATAACCATAGTCTTATCGTTTGATGTAGTTACTTTAGGAGTCAGGAGTCAGGGGGTCAGGGGGTCAGGAGTCAGAAAAAATGAACCTTTTTCTTTTGAATAAAAATTCCGATTGACTCTCTCTACCAAATAATCTTCACTTTTGCCATTTATAGGCATTCCTCCTAACTATTTTTTTTGCTCGCTTGATATTCACGAAAAAAATCTATTATATTTGTTGTAATATAATTCCTGAATAAGTTTTTAGATTCCCATGAACTACAAATTATTAGATCGCCAATTTATTGGTTTCTGATTAAGTTATATACTTCCACTTAATACTTTTTCCTATAAAAGTATTGCCCTTACACAACCTTCCTTTGTAGATTCGTGTACTTTCTGGAAACTTTCTGGTGTTTTATCACAATAAAGTAGAGTTATTAATGAATCTCCTTTGCATTTATTTCGTAGAGGATACAGAATCAATAACTCAAGGACATCCAAACCCATAATTTTGGAATTGAACATCCCACATTTATCCAGAAAGGCAGCTTACTCATTATTAGACTTACTGTCTGTACTAGTGCATAGACGATTTGTGGTGATACTTTCAAAATCGTGGTTCGTTGCCTGCTTGTTCATTGCTACCAATGGTTATTCTCAGATTACCTTATATGCTGATACCGTTAAAGCGGAACAAGGACAAGTCGTAGATATTCCAATTAATATCGTTGGTTTTAAGGATATTCTGTCCATGCAGTTTTCGCTTAATTGGGATACTACCGTTATAAAATTTCAAGAAGTTCATAGTTATACGGAAGAATTGCCTCAGTTTGGTGCAGATGGCGTAGGAATAGGAAGTGCTAGTTCCGGTAATTTGATTGTGGTTTGGTTCGATAATTCCATTTCGGGAATAAGTGTAACAGACTCTTCTAGTATATTAACGGTTCAGTTTGAGGTGATTGGGAGTGTAGGAGAGAATTCCTCTATTATCTTTTCAGATACTCCCGCTTTGATAGAGATTGTAGATGTTAATGCTACGGTCATTGAGCCTGATTTAGTAAATGGAGAAATAGAGATACCAGCAGCATTAAGTACCTCTACCCATATTTTACAAGCCCAAAATGGGATGCGTTTATTTCAAAACCATCCTAATCCATTTAACAAGAATACGACAATAAAGACATCTTTTAATACACCTGAGTGGGTTACCTTCACCATCACAGATGCCCTAGGTAAATCTATCCTTAAAAAACGTTTTCGATCCAATTATGGTACGAATGACATTCGCATTAGTAAAGATCAATTACCCAACTCAGGCATTTATAACTATACGATTCAGTCAGAATCGTATCAGCTTACAAAACAAATGATCTTGCTGCCATAAAGACGACTTAACACATAATGGATTACCCATTATACTCTTTTACTTTACCTATTGTACAACTTTAGAAAAGATTAACTCGATTCCATTTTTCAAAAAAGGATAATGGACAGGGCATGGTTTGTCTAAAGAAGATTTCTGTTTTGATGAAATGAAAAATTTCATCAATTCAAATTTGAAAATATTACGTAATTATTGAATCTATAACTAGCAGAAGCAAATTTGGCACGTTTTTATCATATAGAATAAAATAATATATGATTACGATTCAATAATTTCCCAAATTCCGTTCGTAATGAATAAGATTGTTACTATTCTTACAGCTGGATTGCTATTATTAGCGACTTCGGTTTTTTCACAATTAACGTTTACGATTTCTCCCCAACCCATTAGTGGCACTGTCGGTGATATGGTTACGCTTGATGTTGCTGTCACTAATTTTGATAATATAGTTAGTACGCAATTTTCGCTTTCCTACGATCCTTCCATCCTTCAATTTGTATCTGTAAACGATCCCGATATGGTACCAGGATTTAATCCAGGTGGTTTCAATAATGATGCTACCAATGGAACGCTTGGTCTTACTTGGTTGGATCCACTTGTTTCTGGTGTCACGCTTGATGATGGTACTAGATTTTTTACCATTACATTTGAGCTTGTTGGAAATGTCGGTACAGATACTCGTTTATTATTTGCTACTAGTCCAGTTACCTTAGAAGTTACGGATGGTAGTGGTAATGAATTAACCATTGCTAGCGGTGCAGTCATGTTTGATGATGGAACTGTTGGTGGTGCTATTGGTGATGGTGGTGGCGGTACGACAACAGGTGGTGATGGTGGTACGACAACAGGTGGTGATGGTGGTACTACAACAGGTGGTGATGGCGGTACTACAACAGGTGGTGATGGCGGTACTACAACAGGTGGTGATGGCGGTACTACAACAGGTGGTGATGGCGGTACTACAACAG
>CALJIQ010000175.1 GCA_937973995.1 uncultured Saprospiraceae bacterium | reverse complement strand
TTTCAAAACCATTTTTTTAGATCGCTGTCTCCAAAAACCCTATTGCGAGGCGGCGTCAGCCGCCGAGCAAATCAAATCTAATTTGTTATTTTAACTGGCGATTCGCATTATGTTATACTTATATTCAATCGTGTGTTAATAGTCTGAGGGTAGCGAAAACTATCAATCAGCTCACTTTGAGTGAGCAGATTGAAGGATAGCGTCTCATCTGCTCACTTTGAGTGAGCTGATAAGTTGTTTTATCGATTCTCAATTTTGCACAAGGTAGGATAAGATATATCCGCAAAATCAGATCAATCCTAAATATCTAATCTGCGAAATCAATTAAAAATCTGCGAAATCTGCGATTTTTTTTCACAACCGCATCCTACTCCAATCCCTCCCTTTTTCCCTTGAAAACGACCTTTCCTCTGCCAGACACTTTAAGAAATTTTAACATATTAAAAAATAAATATTTGTCTTTTTTGGCACATCAGGCATAGTATTTGTAATTTTTATAAGTGTTAATCTCATCATACAAAAACGAATTAAGAAGTTATTTTTTCTATGAAATCATTTCTTAATCATTTTCAAAATCAATCCCATCTGAACGTACTTTTACTTAATAACGGACTGTAAAAAGCCTACAAGAAACTAATAGAACTGATATCCAAAAAAAAAGAACCCACCAATTCATTTGGTTGGCTCGTTATTAAAAAAGTAAAACCTTTTCATCGGTCTTAATTAAACATTGCCTATGCAGACAATTCTACTTGATTAGTCTATGTTTTTGAGAAGTCAGCAATCAGACTATTTTCCCGTTTTAATGCGGGATCAGTAGTCAGACTTATGACTTTGACAATTATGAATTCTGACAGCTAAGTGATCTGACAGTCTTCAAGGACAGTCTGATAGCATAGCCATCTGACTTCTAAAATTAGATTATCTGGGTAAGACAAAAGACTTATCCCCTGTTGAATTAGGTTACACCAAGAACACTCAGTTATTAAGACACCCGCTGTCTTAATAAACCCATCATCGGTATGCCTTACTGATTGCTCATGGTACCTACCATACAGGTGAATTTCTTTCCAATTACCTTTTATAGAAGCTATTGATCCTAGATGCTGTTGATGCTGGAACCCAGCAAAAAGCATCCAGAATGCAGCTTCTATTTAGAGTATGTCTAAAATTTATTTAGAGTTGAAAATCAATAGTTTACGGTTCTGAGGAAGAAAAAATTAGTGCGTTTAGCGAGCTAAGTAAACTAATTTTTTCAAAGTCAGGTTCGTAAAAT
The DNA here is from genome assembly GCA_937973995.1 of uncultured Saprospiraceae bacterium. Classification (GTDB taxonomy): domain Bacteria; phylum Bacteroidota; class Bacteroidia; order Chitinophagales; family Saprospiraceae; genus JAFMDF01. The sequence goes on along the minus strand of CALJIQ010000175.1, from coordinate 18,946 downwards.
ATTGGTTTTCAGCCGATAGAAATTTAGACCTACTCTTATTACCAGAATTTACACGTTCAACTGATTGTTCACCCCCTAAATTATTGTAGCATGGCTAACGAAACGTGTGTCTTAAAGGATAACAAGTCTGAGAAATTTGAGCATGCTTTGAAAGTAATTGATTCAAAGATTCAATTTTTAGACCACCAGACAAAAGGTATAGTACGCCCTTTATTATCTGAAACTAGCAACGCAGAGGAGCAAGTAGGAGAAGCTAAAAGTGACTCTCCACTTTCTTTACAAGCGGTCGAGCAACTCTTTCTTCATTTTGAAAAGCATAGCCGAAGAAAGAAGTTATTGCTCCACCTAAGAACGCTCTTGAACAATGACAATGCGATGTTGGTGCTTGAATTATTAACCGACGACCAACTATTTGTCTTTAGTGAAGAAGAGATTCACTATATACTTGATATCGACTTATTTAAAAAAGCAGCATAATTGAGAAATTTCAATTTTCAATTTTCAAGTACCAAATTCCAATAGGCTATTCTTGGAATTTGGTGCTTGAAAGTTGACATTTAAAAATACTACAGTCCATTACCGTAGTGAGTTGGAAGCAAATGTGAACCCCAGTGCCGATTATTAAACAGTTAGCTAAAAGTAAGTTCCAACTGATACCCCCCTATATTACAGAAGGAGCAGCAGTTCGGTAGAATTTGGTATTACCCCCATTTTCCATATTCTTATCGGCTGCATGCTACCTGTATTTTTTGAAATTCCAAATTTAAAGCTCCAAATACTAAACTCTCCCAAGAATTTTCTAGCTTCGTTTTTTTATTCATGACATTCGAACATACTATTTTAAATGAAGCTTACTTATACATTTGTGTTACTCACCATGCTATCCCTATTGGCTTGCCAGTCTGATCCATCCTCCAATGTCTTGCAAAAAGCACCTATTTCCGTACAATGGGAATTAATTGAAAATGGAGCCAATGCGGCAGGTAATCAGCGACAACTTGCTCGGTACAAGATTACCAATACTAGTAGCCAGCCTTTGACTAATAATTGGGCGATTTATTTTAACCAAGTGAATGAACCGATAGTGGATAGTGTGCGGCATAATGGACTGACACTCACCCACATTAATGGAGATTTTCTAAAAATATATCCTGCTCAAGATTATGCGGAGTTAGCGGCTGGAGAAACAATAGTCTTGGAATATGAAGGAAAAAATTGGTCCATTAAAAATTCCGATACGCCTAAAGGAATGTACTTCGTCTTTAAGGAGGACAATGGAAAAGAAGGAACACCCCTCCCCATTAAGCAGTTTGATTATGCTCCTTTTATTGCTTCCAAACAAATACACCGAAATGCCTCGGACTCCTTTCCGATACCCGATGCTACCTTTCGATTCCAACAACAGCAAGGGCTTTCCAAATTAGCAAAAGAAGCGTTACTCCCCATTATCCCCACTCCTCAAGAAGTGGAATATGCTAATGAGCGATTAACCCTTACTAATGAATTTACCCTTTGTTATCCGAAATCCTTAGCGAATGAACGGTCCTTATTATTGCAATCCATAGAGCAGTTTGGATTAAAGATAAAAGATTATCAAGAAGGGGATTGTCAAGAAAAATCCATTCAGTTGGTGCTTCGTACTGGCCCTATTTTACAATCTTCTGAGGAAGCATATCAATTAACTATTAACGCCCAAAAAGAACAAATCACCATTGAAGGAACGGATAAAGCAGGTATTTTCTATGGGATCCAAAGTTTATTATCCTTACTGCCTTGGGAGCAATTTTCTGCTAATGAAAAAGATATTTCTCTACCAGCTTTGACAATTAAAGATGCTCCCCGATTTCCTTATAGGGGCTTACATATAGATGTTTCTAGAAACTTTCAATCCAAACAATCGGTATTGAAAATGTTGGATCTAATGGGGCATTTCAAACTCAATAAATTCCATTTTCATTTAACGGATGATGAGGGTTGGCGATTGGAAATACCAGATTTGCCTGAACTAACGACCGTTGGTGGAAGACGTGGTCATACCTTAGATGAACTAGACCATCTGCAACCTGCCTATGGGTCTGGTCCAAGCACAGATGGGGAGGCTGGCAACGGCTATTTTAGTAAGGCGGATTATATAGATATTTTAAAATATGCAAAGGCTCGCCATATTGAAGTCATTCCAGAAATAGACTTGCCAGGTCATGCGAGAGCAGCGATTAAAGCAATGGTGGCCAGACAACATACATATGCCAACACTAGTAAAGAAGAAGCAGACCAGTATGTCTTACACGACCCCGAAGATGCTTCCACGTACCGCTCTGCACAAGGCTATACGGATAATACAACCTGCGTTTGTAGAGAATCTCTGTATTCCTTTATTGACAAGGTAGTAGCAGAAATTCACCTCATGCACGAAGAAGCGGATCATCCTTTGACCACCATTCATACAGGAGGAGACGAAGTACCCGATGGTGTTTGGGAAGGCTCGCCCATCTGCCAAGAATTTTTAAAAGAACATCCAGAAATAGAACCGAATAAGGAGGGCTTAACCAAGTACTTTTTGCAACGTTTTCATCAGATTCTAGACAAAAGAAAATTGATAACAGGCGGCTGGGAAGAAATAGCCTTACAAAAAGAATTGAGGGGAGAATATCCTACCAACGCTCCCAATCCTAGTTTTATCAATAGCAATTTCCAACCCTATGTTTGGAATGCTGTCTTTGGTTGGGGAGGCGAAGACATTGCCTATCAGTTAGCGAATAAAGGATACCCAGTGGTCTTGTGCAATGCCTCTAATTTGTATTTTGATCTGGCCTATGATAAAGCCCCCGAAGTGGAAGGCTTGTATTGGGCTGGATTCATTGATACGAAAAAAGCTTATGAATTTGTGCCTTTTAATTTATTCCAAACGGCACAAATGGATCGCTTTGGTGCGGTACTCGACCCCATTCAGTTAGCAAAAGGAAAAGTACAATTGACCGAAGCGGGTAAAAAAAATATTTTGGGAATACAAGGGCAATTGTGGAGTGAAACCCTATACAATTCAAAACGACTAGAAGAATCTACTTTTCCAAAATTATTGGGATTAGCAGAACGAGCATGGGCAGCACAACCCACTTGGGCAACTACCTCTACCCCCGCTGAAACTTTTAATTTATTAGAGAAGGATTGGAATCATTTTGCCAATACCATTGGTCAATGGATTCTGCCTCGTTTAAATCATCTGGCAGGTGGCATTCAGTATCATATTCCACCCCCTGGGGGAATGATCGAGAATGGACAATTAGTTGCCAATACTGCCTACCCCGGTTTAGAGATTCGTTATACTAAGGATGGAAAAGAACCGACGATAAACTCGCCCCTTTATAAAGAACCAATAGCGGTTAATGAGACTATTCGATTAAAAGCTTTTTGTGGAAAAAATAGTAGTTTTAGTATGTCTGTTATACCTTTAGAAAAATAGATTAGGTATTGTGATTTTCAACGAATAAACCCATAAACAACTAAAGGGTTCTCGTATCTTTATCCCAAAAATAAAAGCATGTTCACGAATCTAATTAAAGCATCTGAGCTCAACAATATTATCCCTTTTGAAAATACAGTGGTCCTAGATTGCCGATTTTCTTTGGCAGATAGCAATTGGGGCAGAAACGAACATAAAGCAGGACATATCCCCAAAGCCAGCTATGCACATTTAGATGAAGATTTATCAGGTGAAATCATCAAAGGGGTAACAGGAAGGCATCCGTTTCCATTAATAGAAGATTTCGCTCCCAAATGCGGTCATTGGGGGATAGATGCCAATACCCAAGTGGTCGCCTACGACCAAGGGCATGGCGGAATTGCAGCACGACTATGGTTTCTATTAAAATGGCTAGGGCATGAAAAAGTGGCGGTATTAGACGGAGGATGGCAACAATGGCAAAAAGCGGGGTTTCCTATGACTACCGCTATTCATACGCCGCTCAAACGCACCTTTATACCCTATCCTAATACTAGTCTTTTAGTTGGCCCAGAATTACTTGAACAAAACCTGGAAGCAGCCACCCACTTGGTAGTAGATGCTCGCAGTGCGGAAAGATATAGAGGAGAACACGAACCAATTGACCCGATTGCAGGACATATTCCCAATGCTATTTCTGCACCATTCTTGGAGAATATGAATGATGGTACTTTTTTACCAAAAGAAGCATTAGTCAAAAGATTTGATAATTTACTGAAAGACAAGATGTTAGACGAAACTATATTCTATTGCGGCTCTGGGGTAACCGCCTGTCACAATTTACTTGCCTTAGATTATATTGGCAGGAAAGGAGCTAAACTATATCCTGGTTCTTGGAGTGATTGGATAACGGATAGCAATAGACCGATAGCGGTCACAAAATTAAAAAGCTGATTTGAGATTAGAAACGAAACGCCTATTTTTGCGTCACAAAATCGCCTTGCAATAATTCATAAAACCTCAATCGGATACAACAATTTAATGATTGATCTCATTCTATTGTTTATCGAACCTTTTCTGTCAAGAACTCACGATATATCTTATACACTCACTTCCCACAGCCTATCAGGCTAAAGTTGTTGAGGAAACTATACAATCACCCGACTTAAAATGCTATTTTAATATGATTCAAAGTATCAGAAGGGTACTTCCTCTACTTATATTAATTACTATTGGTTTAATACCCAACAGTAGTGCCCAAGAGAAAGAAGAGAAAATAAAGAGAACAAAATTAACCCGTGTAAGAGGAGTTGTAATAGACAAAGAGACCAAAGAACCACTCCCCTTTGTCAATCTCGCCTTTGTGGGTACCACTGTTGGAACCACTACCGATTTTGATGGTAAATATGAAATCGAAACCCAATGGGGCTCTGAAACCTTAGAAGCCTCCTATTTAGGCTATATTTCTTCCTCTGCTACGGTAACGCCAGGCGAACGCCAAGTCATTGACTTTGCATTGGATTCTGAATCCTTAAAACTGGACGAGGTAGTCGTAAAAGCCAAGAAAAAACGCTATCGAAAAAAGAATAATCCTGCGGTAGCCTTAATGCGAAAGGTCATTGCCAATAAGCAAGAAAACAGCTTAGGAAGCCACGATTTCTATGAATTAGATAAATATGAGAAGGTGGAAATGGATTTGAATAATATCGGGGAGAAATTCCGTAAGCGGAAAGCCTTTAAGAAATTCCAATTCATATTTGATTATGTAGATACCTCCGAAGTAAATGGTAAACCCTACTTACCTATTTTTCTACAGGAAATTTCTTCTAAGGTGTATTATAGTAAAGAGGCTAACCAAACGAAGGAGTACCGAAATGGTATCCAGGCAACCAAGCTAGAAGGTTATTTAGACGAAAAATCCTTGACGACCATCATGGACTACCTTTATAATGAGGTAGATATATATAAAAATAGTGTCATTTTGATGGGGAATCAATTTAAGATGCCCCTTGCTGGCATTGCCCCTGATTTCTATCGCTTTTATATCATTGACACCATAGATTACCAAGGCAAACAAGCGGTGGATATGGCATTTATCCCTAAGGTAAAAGGAAACTTTGGCTTTAATGGAAATATGTTGATCGCATTGGATAGTACCTATCAGGTACTCAAGGTGGATATGGGAATTGTGAAGGACATTAACCTCAATTTCGTTAGAGATTTAGTCGTCCAACAAGAATTTGAGCCAGGTCCAACTGGCAAGTATGTATTAACAAAAGATAAGATTATTGTGGATTATAACTTTACCAAAAAAGGAATGGGCTTTTTTGGTAAGAAAACCACCTATTACAGTAATCATGTTTTTGACAAAGAACAACCTGCCGAAACCTATTCTGGAGCAGAAAATATAGTAGAAGCCAAAAATGCTTGGCAACAAGAAGAAAATTTCTGGAGTTCCAGCAGACCTGAACAATTGAGTTTTCAAGAGGAAGGAGTCTATCACATGATCGACACTTTACAGAAAGTACCCGCCTTTAAGCGAGCCTTGAATTTGGTATCCTTCCTAACGACAGGATATACCCCAGTGGGAAAATTTGACGTTGGACCTATCAATTCCTTTTATAGTGGCAATTCCGTGGAAGGATTTAGAGTGCGATTTGGAGGACGAACGAATGTAAAATTCCATCCAAAATTTCAAATCGACACCTATGCAGCCTATGGGTTTAAGGACAAAGAAATAAAAGGTGCCCTGGCCGCGCTTTACTCCTTTAATGATAATTTCGAAGATAATCCCAAACACTTTATACGCTTTGGGTTCAATCGAGAAATCCGTTTTCCTGGCTTAGAATTAGAATTCGTAAATGAGGACAATGCCTTTCTCTCCTTACGTCGAGGGGAAGCCAATCGAATGATGTTATTCGATTCTTTTAGAGGAGAATATTTTAAAGAAAATGACAGCAACTTAACCTCTACCTTCACTGTTGAGCGATTGAAACAAAGTCCTAGAGGTTCCTTAACCTTTGACTATACGGGCGATAATGGAGAGCCAACTTCTCTAGAGGCGATTCGGACGACAGAATTTGGGGCCAATTTTAGATATTCGCCCAATGCCAATTACTTTCAAGGAAAGGTTAATCGCTACCCTATATTTAATAAACACCCAGTCTTTCAATTTTCCTACTTAGGCGCTTACAAAGGATTATTGGGAAGTACGCATGGCTTCCACAAAGTGCGATTGGGTATCTTCAAACGTTTTTACTTGTCCTTTTTAGGCTTTACGAATGTAGAATTTGAAACGGGGAAAATCTTTGGAGAGGGAGTTCCTTATGTGCTACTACACATACCACGAGCCAATCAATCCTATACCTTACAACGTCGTTCTTTCAATATGATGAACTTCTTGGAGTTCGCTAGTGATGAATACGTTAAGTTGAATTTGCGACATTACTTCAATGGATTTTTCTTTAATAGGATTCCATTATTGAAAAAATTAAAACTACGAGAGGTCATTACCTTTAAAATGATCTACGGAGGCTTGTCGGATGGCAATGATCCTAATAAAAATCCAGAATTAATTCAATTTACTAGAACCGACGAAGGGGTCGCCGAGACCTTTAGCCTTAGAGATAAACCTTATATGGAAGGCAGCATAGGTATTCTAAATATCTTTAAAGTACTGCGGTTGGATTTAATCAAACGATTTACTTACCTAGATAATCCTAATGTGCCAGAGATTTGGGGCATTAGAGGATTGGGCTTGCGAGGTCGGGTATATGTGGAGTTTTAGGATGACAAATTCCAAATCTCAAATTCCAAACTTAGCGTTTCTTGTTCATCGCTAGTTTGGAATTTGGGATTTGAATTTTGGTGCTTGAAATCCTAATTACTAAAATTCTGCCCATACAACAAGCGCTCTAAATCTTTGATTTTCATTTCCTTTTGTTGTAAGTTGAGCTGTGCCATTCTCATTTGTCTAGTCTGATCATCTAAAGTGCGTTTCATATTGGCCATTTCTGCTTGGCAGTTTACATCTCCGCTTGTTACGCCTGTTTCTCTCGAGATCAAATTATACTTAGAGGATAATTCAAGATAGGTCTTTTCCAAATCACCATATTGCTTTTCCAGTTGTAGGAGTTCATTTTCTAATCTAGATACATCCGCCTCTAATTTTCCTTCCAGCAGGTGCTCATCGGAGGTGAATTTCACTTCTTCTCGTAACACATTATTCTCTTCTTCTAAAAATTCATTTTCTTTTAATAGGGCCTCATATTGTAGTGGTGACACGCAAGAGGCCCCCATCATTACAATTCCAGAGAAAAAAAGATAGATGAGATTTTGGATCTTCATGATAGTTTTTGTTTTAATGCGAAATGATTAATTGATTAAATTAATGCAAGTGGGAGACAATTCACAAAGAAAATTCTGTAGGATTAACTCTGTTCACAATTGAGTTAACTATTAGAAATAATGCCATTCTTTTACTAATTTCTAACAATCAACTATAAATCAACATATTAATTAGTCAAATTCAAAAACACAATTATTTAAACGATTTAGGCATTAACATATTTTAACATACGATAAATATATTTTATGTTTTGATTGTTATGTTAAAGATTAGCATTTGGTAAGTAAATGTCAAAATATGACTAGTGAAGGATTCATTCTAAAAGGGTGGTTGCTTGTGCGAAAACAGATTACAAAAGTTTTAAAAACTTTTGTAATCTTCACTTACGACTTACTATTAGGCAGGAAACTCTTAACAAAAGTATTTAGCAATAATAAAAGGGTAACAAACACCCCTATGCGACCAATAATGTCTCCCCAACGTACATAGAAGGTGATGGAATCATTCATCAAAATAGTTCCTCTAATAGCGGTAGTTTCATTATAGGTAGTAGGTTGGAGAATATCTCCTCGTTGGTTAATAAAACAGGAAATACCCGTATTAGCAGAGCGTGCTATATCCCTTCTCGTTTCAATAGATCGAAGGGAGGCAAATTTCAAATGTTGAATATGCCCCGCCGTATTATCCCACCAACCGTCATTGGTGATGATGAACAAAGCATTTGCCCCATGCCTTACATAGCCCGTCGTATATTCTCCATAGACTGATTCATAACAAATAACAGGTCCTACTCCACCTGATTCGCTTTGAAAGGACTCCCGTGTGGCTTGTTGACCATGTCCCGCTAAAGAACCACCCAATTTATCAGCTAGTGGTTTTAAAAAGAAAAACAACTTGGGATAAGGCATCATTTCTGCACCAGGCACTTGTTTCGATTTATAATAAATGGGAATATCGGAATTACCAGCAGTTAATTGAACCGCCGAATTATACAACTCCCAATAAATGGTATCCCCAGTACGGCGATCAATATGCTCCCTGATGGCGGTACTATGTGGTTCCTCTTCGCCATATACTCTATTCGTGACCAAACCAGTTACTAAGTTTAGTTTGGGATACCCATCAACAAAGTTTTTTAATTTTTTAGTAATGGATTCCTGCCCTAGTTGTTCATTTCGGATCATTCCAAAACTCGTTTCTGGGAAGACTAGATAATCCGTATTGTCTGTTAGCGTAGCTTCCGACAAATCTAAAAATCGCAGTAACTGCTCGCGATCTGGAACGGTGAACTTGTCGTAGTGCGGTTCAAAATTTGGCTGGATGACCACTACCTCAGCAGGGCTGCCTGTTTCTTCATAAGTGGAATATAGAACAAGAGAAAGGAGGATGGGCAACAAGAGAAGTGCTGTTGTTTTCAATACCTGTCCCTTACTCCCTTTTAAAAAGAAGGGATTTTTCTTATCAGTGGATGGGATGGAGGAGATTCCAACAAACCATTTGAATATCAAAAAATTAGCTACTAAAATCCATAGCGAACCACCGAACGCACCTGTGTATTCATACCACTGTACCCAACTAGGGTATTGGGCAAAGCTATTTCCTAAAGTGAGCCAAGGCCAAGAAATTTCCCAGTTTAAATGCAGGTACTCCCATGCCAACCAATAGGCGACAAAACTCAAATAGGCAAAATCCTTTTGCATCACCTTTTTGGTTTGGTGAAACAACAAAATAGGGACCGACATAAATAAGGAATTCACCAATATTGCCACGACGCCGCCCACATATGCCGTATTGCCTACCCAAAAAGTGGTCAAGATATTCCACACAACAAAAGCAGTATAGGAATAGCAAAAAAGCGCTTTTTTTGAGGTCCCTTCCTTACTACTGCTCAACATGAATTCAATTATTAGCAAGGGCACAAAGCCGATGAACATTAGTGGCGTTAAAGGGGAAGTAGGAAATCCTAAGGCTAATAATATCCCGCTTACAAAAGATAGTCCTAACCATAGCGGATGATAGGAGGAAGTAGAAAAACGTTTTTCTGCAAGCAGCACTAGCAGCAACCAAGTTGCACTAAATTGAAATAATGGCAGGTAGCCCCATAATGGCAGTTGCAGCATTTGGTAACTGGTCCAAGCAACAATAGCTATTAGTAAGGGGGCTAAAATATATTTTAATCTGTTTGACAATTATTTTTAGATTGAATAGACTTAATTTTGAATGAAGAATTTTGAATTTTGAATGCCTACAAAACATTGACAATCAAGTCCCAATTTTCGTCATACAAAAATTTTTGCAATAAACATTAATAGCTTGGATCGTAGGTAAAATAAACGAATTATTTCTACTCTATTACCATTGCAAAAATAAGATTCGCTTTTCTTTGGCTCTTTGTTGTCTTTACTTTAACAAGTCCCTAAACAATCTGCCAATCAATCACCTCCTTTCCCTGTTCTTGCAAGTAAGCATTCGTTTGAGAAAAATGTTTATTTCCAAAAAAAGCACCACCTGCTAATGGCGACGGATGAGCAGCATCTAGTACCAAATGCTTAGATTCATCAATTAAGCCTCTTTTATTTTTCGCAAAATTGCCCCACAATAGGAAGACCACTCCTGTCTTTTGTGCAGAAATAGTCCGAATAACGGCATCGGTAAACTGCCCCCACCCTTTTTTGAGGTGCGACCCTGATTTTCCAGCTTCCACCGTCAATGCCGCATTTAACAAGAAAATACCCTGTTCTGCCCAAGCGGTTAAATCACCATGCGTAGGGATGGTCCCACCGACATCTTGTTGGATTTCTTTATAAATATTCTTCAAAGATGGAGGGATTCGAATACCCTTAGGCACAGAAAACGAAAGACCCATTGCTTGGTTGGGCTTGATATAGGGATCTTGCCCAAGTATAACGACTTTTAAATTTGCCAACGGAATGGTGTTAAAAGCATTGAAGATTAAACCTCCTGGCGGATAAACGGTTTTACCAGTAGCTTTTTCTTGTTTGATAAACTGCACAAGAGCTTGAAAATAAGGTTGTTCAAACTCAGCGGCTAAGACAGTTTTCCAACTTTCCTCGATTTTTATTGGTGTAGCACTCATGATTGTATAGTTTTCAGGCACTAAAATACTCAAAAGTCGCTCAAGGAATGATTCATTAATAAATTGCGTTTCAATGCGCCGTTATTTTTTTCTTCTGCAAGGCAAAAATCGTAGGCAATGCAGTGTATTACCGAGGCTTTTTAACACAGCAGAAGGGAAAAAGAACAAGCAGAGGAATGCAAATTTATTATTGAATCATTCCATGGACAAAAATTGGTTAAAAAACTGATTTTCGGTGAATAAAGGAAATATTATTCCTATATTTAGCTAAGGATTAGAGTTTTGACAACTTCACTTTTTTTGCTCGACGGCTAGTCGCCGTCTCGCAAAAGGGTTCTTTTGAGGCAGGAAATTTTTTCTCTTTCAAGGCATTAGCGTTGGTTGCACTCAGAGGTGCAAAGGCGCACACATAGCCTAGCTACGTAAGGCTTTTTATAAAGAAGAAAAATTTACAAGTCAAAATGTATAGTTATTTTTAACTCATTCCTAAACTAGCTTTAGGTACGACTTGTGACTTGATTCTTTAGCATATCTTACCTAAAGGTAGTTTAATAACTGCCCAGTAAATCAGCAATTCTCTATTTGAGTCTAAGTTAGATAAGCTCGTCGGCTATCGTCGACTCGCAGAAATCCCTAATTTGAGAATTGCTATAAGTACATGGAGTTGTTCCATGGAATCCCTTAAAACAATAAACGCTATACTATAACTGGATAATATCCTGATTTACAAGAGTGGTAAATGAGGGCAAAACAAACCATCTAGAAGGTGGCGTCAGTGTTTTTGTAGCTACTAAATGAATAAGACTGATATGAAGAGATTACAGCCAACTTATATAGAAATTGAGGGACACGAAGTTCCTGCCAAGGTTTTTTTAGAAAAGAGAAATAATGTGCGCGTTTCCATTGGCAAAACGGCTGCCTTTCTTAGAATGCCCAATTATTACAATAAGAAACAGGCAATGAGCCAAATCGGGTGGTTTCAGCGTTGGGTAAAGGCTCAATTTGATGCCAATGAACAGTTAAAGGCTCGATTTTTCCCTAAAACATATACTACGGGAGATACCATTCAAGTGGGAGAACGTTCCTATGAGCTAGTCGTCCAAAAGGAGGCTCGCAGCACCTCTTCTGCTAATTTAAAAAATGGGGTGATACAATTAAAAATGAATAAGGATTTATCTGCTATGCAACTCTCTAAAAGTATTAAGACCTTATTGAGTAGAGTAATTGGTAAAGATTATAAAGCCGCTATAACTAAAAGAGTTCTAGAATTAAATGAGCAATTTTTTCAAAAAGACATCAAAAGTGTTAATTTAAAATACAATTCTTCCAATTGGGGCAGTTGCTCCACTAAAAATAATATCAACCTCTCTACTCGACTCTTATTCGCCCCTCCTCCAGTCATTGACTATGTCATCATCCATGAATTGACGCACCTAATTGAAATGAACCATTCTCCTAAATTTTGGAATATCGTAAAATCTGTTATGCCAGATTATAAACAAAAAGAGAAGTGGTTAAAGAAAAATGGAAAATTTTGCGACTTTTAGGAGTTCAATTGGAATCAAGGTCTCCCAATCCCACCCATCAAAAACTTGATGCCTTTATCCTGAATCATTGAGTTAATCTGACCAATTTGCGCTTCCATCAAAGTATTCAAATCCTCCAACTCTGCATCAATCTGCGCGGAGACTTCTTCCTTATAAGCCACCCCTTGATCGGTAGGTCGAAAATCGCCAGCCGCTTCGTGGGTAGCTAGATAAGCCAATCGGTTATTCAACTTGATACCAAAATTTAAGGGATCTTGACGAGCTTCATTTCTAGTTTCATGGATGTTATTTTCGATGACCATCATTTTTTCATCGAAGCCGTCGATGGCTTTTAGAATATCAGCATAGGAGGTGTTATCTCCTAATTTTTCTTTTAGATATTCCAAATCCTTTCGGGTGCTGCGAATATCAATTACCGCTTGATTGGCTTCGGATAACTTATTTCTAATATCTATTAAATAATCAAATTGAGCTTGTAAATCTGCAACTGTGCTTTCACTTCTAGGGTCCATTTTAATTTCAAAATCTTGGACAATGCTCTCCTCCCCTACGGTTAACCGAACCTTATAATTACCGGGGACTGCCATCGGTCCTTTGGTATTGGACGAGTATAGAACTAACCCATCAAACGATACCGCATCTGGATACCGCATATCCCAATTAAATCGGTTCATGCCTTTTTTGGGCTTGAATTGGTGCTTTTTGTCTTTTGCCTCAGAAGCAAAAGTTTTGATAACCGCACCATTTTCCTCTAAAATATCCAATCGTACTTTTTGATCTTTGGTCGGTTGTTCCTTGAAATAATAATGAATCATCACACCACCAGGATGGTTTTCTCCTACTAATAATTTATTAGCTCTACCCCAACCCGATTGCTTCATCCGATAACTAGGCATTGGTTGATACACATGGTACTCTTTTTTGGCAATGGTATTATCTAACTGATGCAAAGGTGTTAAGTCATCAATGATCCAAAAACTTCTGCCTTGTGTAGCGACCACTAGATTATCATTTTTAACTTGTAAATCGGTAATGGATACGATGGGCAAATTCAATTGAAAAGGTTTCCAACTACCCCCGTCATCAAAGGAAATATACATGCCATATTCCGTCCCTGCATATAACAATCCTTCCCGCTTAGGGTCCGACCGAACCACTCTGGTAAAATGTAAATCATCAATACCCTTGGTGATTTTCGTCCAAGTTTTTCCAAAGTCGGTAGTCTTATACAAGTAAGGTCGAAAGTCTCCTGACTTATACATGGTACCTGCTAAATAGGCTCCCCCTTTAATCGTTGGATGTGGATCAATGGAATTCCACATAATCCATTTAGGCGCATTAGCTGGCGTTACATTTTTCCAATTTTCGCAATTATCGGTGGAGACATGCACTAAGCCATCGTCCGAACCTACCCATAATACACCTTTCTCATGCGGGCTTTCCATCATGGTGAATAAGTTCGCATAAAACTCTACGCCCGTATTATCTTGCGTAATCGGTCCACCAGATGATTTTAAAGTAGTAGGATCATTTCTAGTTAAGTCTGGACTCACCACTTCATAAGATTGTCCTCCATTAGTCGTCAAATGCACATGGTTAGAAAAGACGTATAATTTCTCTGGTTCGTGCTTGGAAAATAAAACAGGCGTATTCCAATTAAAACGATACTTCATCACCTCCACCCCTGAACCTGCTGGGTTTAAAGGCCAGACATTAATAGATCGTCGCTGCTTGGTTTTGTGATTATAGCGATACATATATCCCTTGTAATTCCCTCCATATACAATGTCATTATCACTAGCATCAATCGCATGATAAGCCGACTCTCCACCTGCCGTCACTTCCCAATCACTCTCCGTAATAGCTCTACCATCCGAACGATGAGCTATTCTAATAGAAGAATTATCCTGCTGTGCCCCATAAATACGATAAGGAAAATGATCGTCTGTGATAACTCGATAAAATTGGGAAGTGGGTTGGTTATGATAAGTCGTCCAGTTTTCACCCGCATCATTAGACACCTGTGCGCCACCATCATCTGCAATGACCATCCGCTGATTATTATTCGGATCAATCCACAGATCGTGGTGATCGCCGTGGGGGGCATTTTTTAAAGTCCATGTTTTACCACCATCTTTGGAAGTACCATAAGATACATTCATAACATAGACCTTATCTTCGTCTTGGGTATCTGCATAGATTCGGGTATAGTACCAAGCCCGTGACCGCAAGGCTCTATTTCGACTCACTTTTTGCCAAGTCGCTCCTGCATCATCCGAGCGATAGACCCCACCGTCCTTCGCCTCTATCAAGGCATATACCCGATTGGGATTAACAGGTGAAACTGCTACCCCTATAATTCCTCTAGGTTCTTTTGGCAATTGAGCCGAATCCGTTAATTTCGTCCAATTAGCTCCAGAATCTGTACTTTTCCATAAGTCAGAACCAGGTCCACCACTAGAAAAATTGTAAGGGGTTCGACGCACCCGCCATGTACTAGCATAGATCACTCTTGGATTGCCAGGTTCTAAAATCAAATCCACCGCTCCTGCATCTTCGTTGGCAAAGAGTATTTTCTTCCAAGTCTTCCCCCCATCCATCGTTTTATAAACGCCTCTTTCTTCAGAGCTTTTCCATAAATCACCCATCGCTGCCACGTAAACAATATCAGGATTCTCTGGATGAATCCGAATCCTTCCAATATGACGCGTGTCTTTTAAGCCTATAAAATTCCAGGTCTTTCCAGCATCTACCGACTTCCAAACACCAAAGCCAGAAGAGACATTTCCTCTAACTGTTTTTTCGCCTTGCCCCACATAAATCACATTCGGATCTGCCTCTGAAACAGCTACTGCCCCAATGGACCCCCCGAAATAACCATCGCTAATATTTTTCCAAGTCATGCCCGCGTCCTCTGTTTTCCATACGCCTCCTCCTACGGAGCCAAAATAATAAAGATTGGGTTTGCCTGGCACTCCTGTTGCCGTACAGGAACGTCCGCCTCGGAAGGGACCTACTAGGCGATATTTGATACCACTATAAAGACTTTCATCAAAGTTTACCGTTGATTTGGTTTTTTCTTTTTGGGCGTTTAGGCTGGCGCAGCCTGTGAAGAAGAATACACTTAATACAATTGTGATAAATGGAAAGGTTAGATTTTTCATGATGTTTTAAATTTTACTTAGTGTTTGCGAATCCCACGACCCCAGAGGGGAGTACCTTTGATTTTTATTTTTATTTCATGGTTTTTCTAGTCAGTCACGCTTTATCTTTTGTCGATAAATTCACCTAGAGATTCTTATTCTTTTGTAAGGTGATGTTTAATTTTTGCTAGTACTTGTTCAATTTGGTCTAATACTTCTTGGTTGCTAAATCTTATAATACGCAGCCCCCATTCCTCCAGATTTTTACTGCGCTCTGTATCTTCCCATTCTTGCAATTTCACATTATGATAATCACCATCTATTTCAATTACCAATTTTTGAGCATGGCAATAAAAATCTACAATATATCTACCCACAGGATGTTGCCTTCTAAATTTAAACCCTCCCATTCTCTTTCTTTTTAGATACTCCCATAATTTCTTTTCTGCTGGAGTTGGGCTATCTCTCATCTCTTTTGCTTTGCTGAACAAATAGTCATGCGCTTGATAATGCATCGGTTTTTTACTGTTCTGCTTTTTCATTTATGGGAGTTTAACAGTTTTGGAAATTTTGATTCTTAAAGCAAAATAACGCAATCCAAATCAACAATGCCCTAAGGTACTCCCCTTGGGGTCGGGGGATTCGCCTAGACATTGTCAATTCAATCAAAATCCTCCATTTATCCGCTCTCTCCAAAGTGTGATCAGATTAGTTAGCAGAACTCACTTCCCCAAACTAATCCCTCGAACATCCGCCTCCATCCCCGTCATCTCCCAACGCCCTAAGGCGATTGGAATATTCCCAATACTATTCAACTGATCAAAAAAGTTTTTTAATTGAAAAGGTTGTCCAGACAATTCTTGTAAACGGGCATATTCCGCCATGGCATCTTCTACCAAATATTTACCTGTAATATAACTCGTGCCATACCCCGGTTGTCTAAGATACAAATGTTGTTCAAAAATCAAAAGTTCTTTTTCTGTTTTCATCCATCCTCTAGGCGTGTATTCGGAATGAATACCACCCGCTTCCTCCATGGTCATCTCATTAGCGTGAGCATAGAGCGATCCCAAGCCTCTCGCTGCCCGTTGGGCAATCATGATATAGACAATT
Source organism: uncultured Saprospiraceae bacterium (assembly GCA_937973995.1). Classification (GTDB taxonomy): domain Bacteria; phylum Bacteroidota; class Bacteroidia; order Chitinophagales; family Saprospiraceae; genus JAFMDF01. The sequence continues at coordinate 2,259 of CALJIQ010000175.1, read as the reverse complement.
TCTTTGGACCTTGGATGGTCATCGTATAAACCAGCTTGCATAAACATTTCCTCCACTGCCGTTGCCATCCCTTCATTTCTAGAGTCAAAAATATTATATAATAAGGGGCCTCTTCGAATCTCACTTTTGTGAGGGGTCTTATCCATTCTTGCCAACTCAAACCAATGGTAAAAATGACAAAACAAGGGTCGAGGATCGTAATGGGCGGTTATCCAAAAAAAGTTGCGTTTCTCTTTCGGAATAAAGCCACCTAAATGCGCCCGTAAGGCAGGACCGAAATATCTTTTGACCGTTACAATATCTTGGTCTTCTAAAAATCGCAATAAACTTTGTGCCGATTGTTCTGATAATTTTGCATACGCTTCTGGGGAATCTGCATCTTTTAAATTGGGTAAGTGCCGATTTCGATGTTCCTCCAATTTTAAAGAAGACCAAGCACGCGCCAATTCTCTTTTTAATAGCATCACTTCATCATCCCAAGTAAGCGGCACCAAGTGTACGTTCTGTAAATACCAAGTATAATTTTCTTTACCAATACCCGATGGACCCGTTTTGGTCGCCCCTTCTTTTTCTAACCATGCTGCTAAGTCATCTGTAGCAGCAATAGCGGTTCGGATGACTTTCACCAAATCAGCATCTTCTCCTACCCCTTCTCTTTCTAAAATCTTTTTTAATACGTCACTTTGAGTGCGAATATCTCGAATACCCGTAATCCATAAATCCCTAGCATTCCCCGTCAGGTTCATTTTGGCTTGCTTATATAAAGAGGGGATGACTTGTAGGTCTTTCATCAATCGCTTGCGCTCGGGGTTACTCAATGGAAAAAAATAGGTCCATAATTCAGTAGTCGCATGATTGGTAGGTCCTTCATGGGCAGGCACATCACTTCGATAGGTCCATACATTTTTATAGAAGGCAGGGTCTCGTACCCAAGGTTTTAATACTCGATGATTGAAATCATAGCCATTCATTTCTGCCCAGACGATATGCCAATCTACTTGTTGAGGGATAGACCAACCGGTCGTATCTATCGCCAATAGTTTTTTTTGTAATTTTTTAAATATCGGCAAACGTTTTTGAAAAGTAGCAGCCGTATAATCTGGAGCGCCTTCTCGCAAAGGTGGTGCTTCAAAGGTTCGCCATTCTTTGAATAGGGCTGCTAGGTCTTCGTATTTATTGGAGGTTACTTTTTCGATGGGGGCTTGCACTACTTCTTGCAATGCTTGATTGCAACTCATTCCGACTAACGAGAATAGTAGACTGATGATTAATAATGGTAGGTTTTTCATAATGCAGTTTTCTTTATGTTTAAGCTATCCTGCACAAGGTACTCATCCTATATAGATTTTCAAATTAGTTAGGGGAAGTTTTAAAAAATACAAATATTAACCTTTACTACTGTTAAATTATCGTATTTTGTAAAGGGTTATTAATCGTATGGATGCGAATCATTAGTTAAAAGAACTAAAACATGACTACCCCCATAAAAAAAATCTCTTGGAATAGATGGAGCAACAAAGAAAACAACACTATCCCTCTAAGAGCTTTTCTTTTCTTATTGTTAGCTTTCCTTTTGCAAATTCCCTACTCCTATACTCAACCCAATTTGAAGGTGGATTATCAAACCTACATTACGAATCGCATAGGAAAGATATATGGAATCAGTGCGGGATATACGCTTGCAAATACTACTGTTAATATTGGTGCTACCTATAATGATATTGATGGATTTCGGTATGGAAAAAATTTTGCACGAGACGGGGTAACGACCAGTACTGGCTTTGGCATTCAATTAAGTGCCACCCGATTTATCAATCCCGAAAATCGTAAAGGTCTATTTTGGGGAATAAGAGGGGACTTGCAATTTTTAGAAGATACTCATGCTTCTGTGTTTTTTTCTCCTCCAATTATTTTGCGCTCTACTGCGCATTTAGCAGTATTGCAATTGGGTTACCAGCTTGACCTGAAAGAAATTATATCTATTCAATTTTTGATTTCTAGTGGGTATTCCCAACATGTGGAATTGGATAAGCATTTGATAGTTTTAACTGGAATTCAGTTATCTAAGACTATTAATTTATGACCTCAATTGCTAGTGTTCTGTTTCAAAAGCTTCGATGACTAATCATTGGTTTGCCTCGCTGGCTGACGCCAGCTCGGCAAGATAGGTTTTAGGAGGCTGGGATTTCATAAATTGGCTTTAAAAAAGCCAATTTATGAAATCCCAGCCTCCTAAGAACCCTATTTGCGAGACGCCGT
>CALJIQ010000174.1 GCA_937973995.1 uncultured Saprospiraceae bacterium | reverse complement strand
TTTCTATTTATAGTGCTATCTTTTTTAGTTTAATGAATTTCTTTGGCGGTGTTTTTTAAATTTATTTGTGACTGTTTTGCGGTAACTCCAAATAACCCTGCTTCAATTGGCATCATATTTGATTTTTTATTAATATTAAATGGGCGCAATAGAGATTTGTCCCCACTAAAAATATAAAAAAGAAAGAGCGATTTTACATAAATTGTGATAGACTAAAATCCAATTCATATGCAAATCCCTCTTTCGCTAGTAAAGATACTAGAAACAGAATTTGAAAAGCTAATTTGTTTAGAAGAATGTTGTTCCATTTTGATGGAAGGTAATTTATACGAATTTGAAAAGCAGCTTCATTCAGCGTTCTATGACTTATACAACAAAGTTGTTGACAAGCTAATCAACTTCGTTAGCAGTACTTCAGACTTTGAAAATCTCCAGCGACAAAAAGCAGAAGAACTAGGTTTAAAGAAACTAGTTTATCGTACTGCAACACTACAATTAAGAACTGGCGTGAAAATAAAGTATGAATCGCTATACGCTAAAAGTGTCCCATTGGGCTACGATCAAGCAAGACATTTATCCTGTTTGATTTGGGCTAGCGGCTTGTCTTGTAGTCCGATGCACAAAAGTTTAAGTTGCTTATTTTCAGTACTTTGTCCGTCATTTGATGTAGCCAAATCACTTTTGAATTATCAAGATATAAGTGTAAATTCGGACAGGATACGACAAGTTTCTTTATCCTTTGCAGAAGATTGTATTCAAAATAGAACCTCTATACAATTAGAAGCAGGAGAGACACTATCAGACAAAAGAGTAGTAATAGCGATGGATGGTGGTAGAACAAGAACGAGAGTATATGATCCGAAAAAAGTAGGAAGGGCTGAAAAATTTGAGACACCTTGGCGAGAACCTAAGATGTTTGTTATTACTACCTGCGATTCAGAGGGCAAAGTAAACAAAGAGTGTAAACCCATTTATGATAGTACCTTTGGAGATGATGAAGTCTTTGAAATATTGGAAGGGTATCTGAAAAACTTAGAGATTGAAAAAGCTGCCAGCGTACAATTTATAGCAGATGGAGCACCTTGGATTTGGAATAGAGTCAAACCTTTATTATTAAAACTAGGGGTAGAGGAATCTAAAATTATTGAGACACTAGACTATTACCATGCTATGGAGCATCTTAATGAAATGCTGGTCTATTTTGAAAAAGAAGAACAAGGTTCTTACTTGAAAAAATTAAAAAATGCTCTGTGGAAAGGGGAATTTACAAAGATGACCAACTTAGTAAAAAAAGGAATTAGTGATGTCGAATTAGATGATTTCAATCCACTCAATTATTTTAGAAAGCAACAGGAAAGAATTGATTATCAATCCCTTAAATCAGAAGAAAGACCATGTGGAAGCGGAGTTATTGAATCGGCAATTAGACGAATAATCAATTTGAGATTTAAAGGTCCTTCTAGTTTTTGGTATCCTGAAAATGCAGAGAAGTTAATTTTTATGAGAGGAGTGGCATTATCAGGTAGATGGGAAATCATGATGAAAAACCAATTTTATTAACCAAATAATGGGGACAAAACTCAATTACACCCACATTAGTTCACATTAGTTTTTTCACATAAGCGCACATTAGTCAAAGTTAAATTTACACTTTGTGTCCTAATGTGAAATTACTTATGTGCTCTAATGTGGTTGAAAATATTTCAGAATCACAAAGATACTAATCCATAGGATACCGCACACCCACCTGTCTTCTCACCTCATCCATTGTCCGCATCAAATCCAAGCTAAACTGCCAAGAAGCAATAGGACTCTCTAATAATCCTGCTTCCAAGTAATCCATAACTGCCTGTGCTTCATACTTATAGCCTTTGGCATGGCGAGGCATTAAAAACTTCGTTGTTTTGGAAGTAGCATAATCAAATACGAGCACATGAGAAACGGGATTATGCCAACGACTTGGAATATGGATATAGCCCTTTGTCCCATAAATATGCGCATCCACCGGCGTATGGCCTCTGAGCGTCGCATGAAGATGCGCAATTTTCTGATCTTGGTAAGTAAGCGTTACATTGATATCTTCATCTACTTTGGTCTTCCCTAATAGGGCGGTAGCAGTGATTTTATCAGGTACGCCTAAGAAGCTTTGAGCTAAGAGCAAGGGGTAAATCCCAATATCCAACAATGCCCCTCCCCCTAATGCTGGATTGAAGAGTCTGCTAGTAGGATCAAAATTGGCTAAAAATCCAAAATCCGCTCGAACAGATTGTACCTCCCCGATGACATCTGCGGCCACCAATTCTTTTATTTTAAGCAAATGCGGCAAGAATAGCGTCCACAGGGCTTCCATTAAAAAGACTTTCTTTTTCTTCGCTTTTCGAATCATCTGCTGCACCTGCTTGGTGTTTATTGCCAAAGGTTTTTCACATATTACAGGTACGCCTTTTTCTAATGCCAGCAAAGTATGTTCACAATGACCACTATGCGGAGTAGCAATATATACGACATCCAGATTCGGATCACTCAACAAATGGTCATAGGAACCATAGGCTTTTTGAAAACCATAAGTAGTCGCAAAAGATTTTGCCTTTTTCATAGACCTAGAACCTACTGCGTACAATCGGGCATTGGGTAATAAGGCTAAGTCCGTTGCAAATTTGCCTGCTATTTTACCTGCCCCTAGTATTCCCCAGTTAAACTTTTTTTTCATTGATGTATATTTGGTGTTTTGGTAGTATGGTATGGTGGTGTTATGGTAGACTACTCAAAAAGGATAGCCAAAACACCACAATACCAGAACACCACAACACCATTTTCAAACATGAGCAAAGGTAAAATTTTATTCACCAACAGAGGCATCCATCCCTATTTGCCAGAACAATTGACTGCCTTGGGTTTTGACTGTCATTTTGATTATGATAGTCCAAAAGAGGCCCTCCAACTGGAGCAATATATCGGCGTGGTGATGAAAAGTCGATTCCATGCGGATCAATCGTTTTTTGATAAAGGCAAACAATTGAAATTTCTGGCTAGGGTCGGTGTTGGATTTGAACATATTGATGTAGCGTATGCCCAACAATTGGGCATTCCCGTATTATTATCACCTGAAGGCAGTAAAGACGCAGTGGGAGAACATGCCATGGGGATGTTGTTGTCCTTATTGAATCATCTAAATAGAGCAGATCGAGCCATCCGACAAGGACAATGGCTAAGAGAGCCCAATAGAGGGATAGAGTTAAAAGGTAAAACGGTCGGCATTATAGGTTATGGTACGATGGGTCAATCTTTTGCTAAAAAGTTGAGCGGTTTTGAGGTGGAGACCATTGCTTATGATAAGTATAAAACCAACTACGGCGACGCCTATGCCAAAGAGGTAACGCTGAAAACCCTATTTGACAAAAGTGATATTATTAGTCTCCATATTTTCTACGATCAAGCCAATCACTATTTTATCAATCAAGCATTTCTTCAACAATTCAAAAAACCGATTTATCTTATCAACACCGCTAGAGGCTTGGTCTTGAACACCGCAGATTTGGTAGCTGCTATGAAAGAGGGAACAATATTGGGGGCTGGCTTAGATGTGATAGAGTATGAAAAACAATCCTTCGAGTCCTTTACTTCTGAGCATTTACCTGCGCCATATTCTTATTTGCTACAATCTGATAAAGTGCTGCTCTCTCCTCATATTGCTGGTTGGACAATGGAATCTAAACGCAAACATGCGGAGGTGTTGGTGGAGAAGATAGTTGAGACAATTGAGAATTGAGAATTAATTATAACTTATCTAACTCCCTAAATTGCAAAAGTTGTTCTTTAAGCGAAGCCTGTGGGGAGATTTTTAGTTCTTTCAACAACCAAGTAGCCGCTTCACCTATGGGTATATTTTCGTAGTAATGATCTCTAGTAAAGTGGGCAAATTTCATTAATTGGAAAGCATTGAACCAGGTAAAAAAGCGTTTGGTAAATGCCTTTTTCTGGGTCGTATTCGAACGAATTTCTGTTAATTTTTGGTCAAAATCTTGGAGGGCTAAAAACTGTTGGAGGCAGTTATCTACTTCATAGTCATCAAGAGAAGTAGTCTCCTCATACAAAGAAGGAACTATTTTAAATAAAGCCTTTACTGCTTGAAAAGTTTTAGGATGGTAGGTCGTATAGGGTTGAGCATCCGTCACTATTTCTTGTACCGCCTTCCCTGTGCCAAAAGGCACTCGATTAGAAATTCTAGGAGAAGGAATCACAGTTGTTTGTGTTAATCGAGTACATTTACCAATGCCAATGAACTTGTGCAAAAAGTAAAAATCTTCCCCTGCTTTCCGTCGATTCATTCCACCTTGTTGTTGGTAGTGATTCGATCTTACCGCCATTGCTGAACCAATGGTTTGAAAAGCGAAAGGCGCACCTGCCCATTTTTGCGCATTGATAAAATAGCGGAGGTGTAGCTCATAGGCCGTAATAGCTTGATAGATTTCAGGCTCATATTCCGCTCCTATCAGTGGATGTTCAAAATAAATAGAGCAAGCTGCTGACTTGGTATTTTTTTTAAAGTGTTCCTCTATGACTTGAAAGTAATTAGGCTGACAAGCACTATCCGCATCAAAACAAGCGATGATTCCACTTTTCTTTTTTATTTTTTCAAAACGATAGCAGGCCTCATCCATCCCTATTTTTCGAGCAAGCCCTACCCCTGCAAATTTATTGGGTAAGTCTTCCTGATAGTGTATTCTAAATTGCAATCGAGGCGTACTATTTTCCCTACTCCATTTGGTCGCTTGCTCGAATACTTGCTGATTGGTGGCCTTTATAGTTGGGTCATCCTCTTCTGCATCATTAATGACCACGATTACCTCTACGTCCCAATAATGCATTTGGCATCTTTTCAACGACATCAAACTTCTTAATAATTGAGGCTCGTTGTAAGCAGGGATTACCACGATTAACCCCAAATTCTTGGAAATTCTCCTTTGAATGAAGGGTGGGTACAGAGTTTTTTGTTGTAAATAAGAGGTCAAATGGATGGATATTATTTAATTTCGAGCAAAAATAAGGAACTTATGAAAAATTTCTTTTTCCTACTTTTTGCCGCACTGCTTTTCACCGCCTGCCCACCCATCGAAGAAAAAGAAGTCATTGTAATAGGAGGAGGTTTAGCTGGTAGTGCGACTGCTTGGCAATTAGCCAAGGCAGGTAAAAAGGTCTTATTAATCGAAAAGCAAGATAGCATTTATACGTCGGGGTCTAGCAAAGGTAAAGCTAGAATTGCTCGAAGTAGCAATAGAGGGGATGATATTTGGTCTTATTTGCATAATCGCTCTGTGCAAGAGGTGCAGTCCTTAATAAAATTTTTAAATAGTGCAGACGGAGAAACTACCTATCAAATGAGTGATATTTATACGACTTCACCCGTTACGTATGTAGGAAGAACGAAGATATATGATAAACTCTATGCCTCCCTTATCCGACAAAAAGTTGATTATAAAATGGCTACTTCTCCAACAGAAGGAGCGGAATTATTTGGCGTTTCCTTACCAGATAGTGTGTTGATTCAACGAGAATATAATGCGCATTCTGGCACGATTAATCCTGAGCGATTAATTCAATATCTACACAAAGCCATTCGATTAAAAGGTGGGTCGATTGGGTATAATTGGAAAGTTAAAGACATTAATAAAAAAGAAGATCTATATCTCCTAGAGATAGAAGACACTAAAAGGAAAAGTACCTTCCAACTAGTCACTCCAAAAATAGCATCAGCTGCTGGTCCATTTACGGGCCAATTACTGGATAATATTGCGCCTTTCTTCAAAAAACTGATACAGCCCCAACGCGTATTTTTAGCATTTTATAAAATCAAAAAGGAGGTCTTTGAGCAACTGACTTCTGCTCAAAGACAGCAACTATTCGATGGGTTTCCAGTAATAAATAGCAGTAAAGGGACTAGAGATGGCAGTTTCTTTGCAATGATTGAGGAGTTGGATAATCAAGGTCAGCCTATCTTTAAAATTGGCGGACATTTCCAACGCTCTTCTATCAACAACTTAGAAAAGATTTGGCAACAAAAACTAGATGAAAAAGAGAAAAAATGGAGTCGAGATAATATGTCCCGATATTTCCAATTGCTAAATCTACCTATTGAAGAGGATGCCATTGAGCTAGTAGCGGAATATTCTTGTGTCTATTCACTTACCGCCACAGAAGTCCCCTACGTGACATACATTCCTTTGGAAAATCAACAACCTAACCCTAATTTTATTGTTTTGGGCGGAATGTCAGGAGTAGGTGCTAAAGGAGCGATGTCTTATGGACTAATAGGTGCTAATTTACTACTACAAAAATCCGAAGAATCACCAATGTACCAACAAGTCTCTAAAAGACTTGGATTTGAACGTCTCCAAGAAGATATTGTTAATTTACAATAAGTGCCAAATCAAAATTTAGCGTTTAATAAAATTCCAAAGCCGAGAATTCATTCACTGTTGTGTGTTGATAAATGCAACGCACAAAACTTTACCTAATAAAAAATGAAAAAGAATTACCTAGCCTGCTTGGCTTTTTTATTTTTCAGCGCTCTTTGTCATGGACAGGAAGTTGCTGTCGAGCAAAAAATGTTGATTACAAAAATAACGGCTACTTGGTGTCCCAACTGTGGAACGAATGCTTGGGATGTAAAAAAGAACTTAGTTACCGAGTATGCTGATAACGCTGTTTTCCTCGCTACGCATATTAGCAGTTCTAGCGATCTATTTTCTAGTACTGCTAGAGACTACGCTGGAAATTTGCCCAACGTTCAAGGTCAACCCATATTCTATATTAATAGAACAAGATACAATACGGGTACCATCGAAGGAGCGGCCCAAGATATGTCTACACAGGTAAGTAGTCAAACGCCGTTGGCGAATGCTGGTCTTCAAATGAAATTGGAGGGACAAACGTTAAACGTTAAAGCAAAAGTTCAATTTTTTAAGCCAGCAAATGGAGAATACTATCTTTCTTTACTAATTGTAGAGGATAAGGTGATCGCCAATCAGTCAAATAGAGGCAGCAGTGCAGAGCATTCAAAAGTATTGAGAGGTAGAGTAACAGGAGACACATTTGGAGAATTAATTACAAACGGAGCAGTAGCAGAAAATCAAACCTTTGATTTCCGATTGAACCGAGCGATTCCTGCAGATTGGAACGCGGATAATTTGGAAGTGGCGGCCATTATTTGGGAGAAAGTAGGAGACACCTATGAGTTTGTCAATACCGAATCCGTAGCAGATTTTTCCGTTTTCACTTCTGTTAATCAACTGGAAAAGGCTGGTGTTCAGTTAGCAGTTCATCCAACCAACCTAAGCACTCGAACAACGATCTCTGTTAATCTTCCTGCTGCTCAGGATAATCTTTCTTTGAGATTAATCAATGCCAATGGTCAATTGGTTAAGAATATATTTTCTGGCACTTTGACGAATGGCACCCATCAATTTTCGCTTGCAAAGGAACGACAACTAAGTAGCGGAATTTACTTTATTCAGTTAGAAAAAGACGGTAATTCTATCACTGAACGTATCGTTGTACAGTAAGAAACAGATGGTTTGGTGGCTGGACTGCTTGATGGTTCAGTTTACTCTAAAATACAATTTGATAACCACAAAGTCACATAGTTCACATAGTGTAGAGTTTTGACAACTTCACTTTTTTTGCTCGACGGCTAGTCGCCGTCTCGCAAAAGGGTTCTTTTGAGGCAGAAATTTTTAAAAATTGGCTTTGAAAAGCCAATTTTCAAAAATTTCTGCCTCAAAAATCCCTATTTGTGCTGAGTTGGCGCAAGCCAACGAGGCACAAATAAACTCAAATGAGTTTTGTC
>CALJIQ010000173.1 GCA_937973995.1 uncultured Saprospiraceae bacterium | reverse complement strand
GCCCCCAAAAGACCCTTTCCCGTCACGTAGCATGAAGAAGTGTAAGCTTCTGAACCCGAAGGGATGGGATGCCAAGTGACGGGTTTTACAAAAAGTGTATAGTAGTTTGCAAATGTATTATTGGCATTCAAAATTCAAAATTTTTCATTCAAAATTAAGTTATTGCCTAAGTAACAATAGACGCACTAATAAAATCAGGAATCACTCCAGTGGAACGAATTTTTGTCTCATAAGAGGACTTAGTCGTATTCCCTGATAAAACCAATAAGGTATCAATCCCAAATTTATTCCCTCCTAAAATATCGGTATGTAGGGTGTCTCCTACCATTAATATCTCACTACGCTTTAAGTTTAAATTGGCAGGTAACTGTTCAAAAGCATACATAAACATTTGAGAATCGGGTTTGCCAAAATGAATAAATTCTCTACCAAGAATACTTTCTACTAATTGTGCAATGCCGCCCGTAGCAATAGAGACATCGTTATTGGTAACTGGATATATTTTATCCGAATTGGCAACGATGGTAGGGATGTTTTTTTTTCGTAATAAATTAACCGTGGCGTTAATATCAAAATTCCAATCAAATCCTTCATCATCTAGAAAGACCATAGCGCTAATATCTGCTCTGTTTTCGTCTGTCACTTGTGCTATTGGAATTGCGCTAAGATTGGACTCTATGATATAAGCGGCCGCCTGCGTGGTGCCTAAGTAAGCCACCGTGCCTGATTTTATCTTATTCGACAAAAACATTTTCGCCATCATCCCCGACGTAATTATTTCAGATGGTTGGATGCTCGATAATCCTCGCCGTTGGTATTTCTCTGCTTGCAGTATTGGCGTTCTTGCGGCACTGTTGGTTAAAATTCTTAAAGGGATATTTTTATTTCTTATTTCCTCAATGATAGCTGGTACCCCTGAGATCATTCCTCTGTGATTGACGACCACGCCGTAGGAGTCTAAAAAGATGGCTTTATATTGAGCAATGATCGATTGAAAAGAAGTGAGTTCCATAGATTGTGGTTATTTAGTAGTCGCCTATTTCTTAGGCTGACCGTAAGTGCCTTAATACATAGAGACGTAAATTCTCAATGATGAATTTTGAATGATTGAATTTTGAATAAAACGAGACACAGTAGGACGAAAACATCTAAAATGTAAGACGACTACCCATTCAAAATTCAAAATTTTTCATTCAAAATTGAGCCGATGTCCTAGGCTAGATTATATCAACCCGTTGGGACTAGGTGACTACTGTATCGCTTTCCATAACCGCGCTCCATCAAATTCTTTTTCAATAGAATAAAAATAATTTTGATAAGCTTGTTGTTGCAGTTTAGAAGCATAAATTTCATGGAAAAAGTAACGACCATCCTTAATCACATAATTTAAAATAAAAAAGCGATACACTTCTTTTAGCAGGTGGATTTCTACCTCCGTCAAAGGAAATACTTGGTGATAGTTTTTTAAAAACAGAATAAATCGTTCTTCCATCAAAGGGCCTATATTATACGTAAAGATCGTCCGATCCCCCACATTCGAAACCACCCTACTCAAAAAATAAAAATCTAGCATTCTAGAACTAATCCTAAACCAATCATAATCCCATCGAGAAAAAAGTTGTTTTTCTTGATTGACCGAAAAGTTACCAATATTCCAATCTACAAATACGGGTACTTTGGGTAATTCGTGAAATTGTAATGCCTCTAAATTACGCAAAAACAAGTCACATTGCATTTGGATAATGGCTTCTTTTCCTCGATGTTCATAGGTTCCAAATTCGGAATCTACTAATTCTAATAAATGAGCTATATCCGATTGCAAGGTCTTGGAAGAAGGAGGTAATGTGTTGCGAATCGTATAACAGGCTTTATGAAAAGTAGCCATCTCTTTCCCAAATAAGATAATATCCTCTTCTGATAATCTCCTGGGCAGTTTGTTTTGAATTTTTATAGGTCGATAAAATACTACCCATGCATCTATGATGGAATCAATATGTCGATAGACAAATAATTGATTGCCTTTCATCAATGATCTAGACAATAGATTTTCATAGGGGCTTGGTAAATTATTGGAAAGAGAATTGATGATGGTATGATCTTCCACAAAATGTTCGTGCCTTCCAAAATAGGAGAGCTTTCCAATAATAACTCCTTCCTCTGGAAGACTGATTTTATAAACATGATTGGTGGATACTTTCGCACTTATATCCTCAATGCGCTCAATCGGTCTAGAGTTATCATAGGCATCCCAAGCGGCTGCCACAATTTCTAAAAAGTTTATTTGGTGCATATTGGTTAGGTATCAATGGCTATCAATTATTTGCCTTCAAAAACGGGTTTTCTTTTTGCTTGAAAAGCCGCCAACGCAGTATGGTGGTCTTGTGACATAGCTAATTTTGCTATTTCGCCTTGCTGCAATTTTGCACCAGCAGCTTCGGATAAATCTAAGGCCACATTGGTAATACGTTTGACTGATTGGATGGCTAAAGGGGCTTTACTGGCGATTACTTCTGCTAAAGCAATGGCCTCTTCTCGCAAGTCCGCTGCCTCACATATATCAGAAATCAACCCAACAACTTTTGCCTCGTTAGCCTCCATTGCTTGCCCTGTCAATAACATCCTTTTTGCGGAGGCAATCCCAATCAACCGAGGCAATCGAAAGGCGGAAGCCGATAAAGCTACATTCACTCCCGCCGTAATAAATTTAGCTGTAGTACTCGCCATTCGAATATCGCAGCACAAAGCCAATTCCATCCCTCCACCTATACACCATCCATTGATCGCTGCAATCACTGGAATGGGCAAGTCCGCTATCCGATCCATAATGGGCTGAAATTCTTCTAAATTTTTTAAGATGCCCCCTTCCTTATTCGAGTTTTGTAAAGCCTCCTTTAAATCGTCTCCACTACAAAAGGTTGTTCCCTTTCCAGTGATGATAATACATCTTAAAGAGGAATCCTCTGCTATTTCTTTGAGCATTGTCACCAATTGCATTTTGGTAGCTTTGTTCAAGCTATTGGCGGGCGGATTATCGATTTCTAATAATTGAATATATTTGGAGATAATCGTCTTATGAATCATTCAAATCGAATTGTTATTTTTGAAAAAGATTCCTATTTAAAGTTTGCCACTAAGATATTAATATCTCAAAGAAGATTTTTGAAAAAAATTATTCTCTTATCGTTTCTTAAAATTGTAATTTGGACACACCTTGCAATATTTTATAAATTACGGTTCTTTGACACATCCAGCGATTCCTTTCCTGAAATGGACATCGAGTCCATTTCAGGAAACAAGGGATTCTAAAGGGGCAACTGAGGCTGCGCCTCAGTTGCCCCTTTAGAATCCCTTGTGCGAATCAGATTGGCTCGATGCCAATCTGATTCGCGGATAGTAGCGTTTCACCTGATTAGTCACAGAATCTAACCTAAAAAGATGATCCAATTCTCTTTTAAAAATAAAGTAGCCATCATTACTGGGGCAGGCATTGGAATAGGGTTTGAAATTGCCAGTCAATTGGCAGCCGCTGGAGCGTCCCTTGTATTGAATGACATCAACCCAATTGCTGCTCAACAAGCAGTTCAAACTATTCAACAAAAAGGAGGGAAAGGGATCGCTGTCGTTGGGGATTCCAGTGATCGATCGATCATTCAAGAAATGGTACAGACGGCTACTGAAAATTTTGGACAGTTAGATTTTACTATCGCCAATGCAGGAATTACCACATTTGGAAGTTTTTTGGAATATGAATGGGATAATTTTCAACAATTAATCGCTGTCAATTTGCAAGGCTCTTTTTTCCTAGCCCAACAAGCAGCCCAGCAGATGATCCAACAAAAAACGGGCGGCCGAATCCTTTTTATGTCGTCTGTTACAGGGCACCAAGCCCACCCTAATTTGGCGGCGTATGGGATGAGTAAAGCAGCACTCGAAATGTTAGCCAAAAGCTTGGGGGTAGAATTAGCCCCTCATAAAATAACAGTCAATGCCATCGCCCCAGGGGCTACTTTAACAGAAAGGACGCTCCAATTAGGATCAGATTATCAAAAAACTTGGCAGGATATTACTCCCTCTGGAACCGTCTCTACGCCAACCGATATTGCCTATACGACCCTTTTTTTATTGTCCGATGGCGCTAGACAAATTACGGGTCAAACGATTATCGTGGATGGTGGCTGGTCTTCAGTTAGCCCTCCTCCTAGTAATTAGGTGTTGTGGCATTTTGGTTTTATGGTGTTGTGGTAATATCCACTTTTACTATAATTTTTTCGGTTTTAAATCCTATTTA
>CALJIQ010000172.1 GCA_937973995.1 uncultured Saprospiraceae bacterium | reverse complement strand
CTTGGTGATTACTGAATTCACGCTACTAGCTTCTGATACGACTCGTTTACAAATGACTGATTGTAAAGTTGGGAATCTTGGATTTGATACACTAATTCTTTCCAACCTAAATGGCTGCGACAGTCTAGTTATCACAGAAACTACTTTAGATGAAAGTGTGGATATAGAACGACTAACGGCAATGACTTGCGATCTAAATCAAGTTGGTTTGGATACTTTAGCTTTGACCAATAGCGCAGGCTGCGATAGCTTGGTGATTACTGAATTCACGCTACTAGTTTCTGATACGACTCGTTTACAAATGACTGATTGTAAAGTTGGGAATCTTGGATTTGACACGCTCTTTCTTTCCAACCTAAATGGCTGCGACAGTCTAGTTATCACAGAAACTACTTTAGATGAAAGTGTAGATATAGAACAACTTACAGCAATGACCTGTGATCTAAATCAAGTTGGTTTGGATACTTTAGCTTTAATTAATACTGATGGTTGTGATAGCCTGGTGATTACTCAATTTATGTTTCTTTCTTCTGATACGACTCGCATAGAAATTACTGACTGCAATGTAACAACCATCGGCTTTGATAGTACTTTTTTTTCTAATATTAATGGTTGCGATAGTCTAGTCATTACCACAACTCGACAGGCACCTTCGGATACTACTTATAGTCAACAGTTTGTCACTAACCAAAACCAAACAGGACTAGATACGATGTATTTGAGCAATCAATTTGGTTGTGATAGTTTGATTATTACAGAAAGTATTTATAATGAGATTCCTGTTTTAGTGAGTACTATAGATGCCTTTACTTGCGAGTCATCAGAGGTGGGACAAGACACTTTGTTTTTTAAGAGTATAGAGGACTATGATAGTTTGGTCATTACTACTACTTCCTTATTACCTAGAGATACAACTTACCAAACTAAACGGGATTGTAATGCTAGTCAGTTTAAAATGGATACCTTGTTTTTGACCAACCAATTTGGTTGTGATAGTATAATTATCGTTGAAACAATCCAAGAGGAAAGGATAGATATTACTCTTTTAGACAAGGTAACTTGTAATGCATCAGAAGTCAAAATAGATACTATTTTCCTTACCAATACAGAAGGCTGCGATAGTTTAATCATTACCCAAACTTCGTTATCTGCTTCCAATATTACCCGATTACAGGCTACTACTTGTAAGGTAACAGAAGCTACCATTGACACTTTTTTCTTTACCAATAATTTAGGTTGTGATAGCTTAGTCATTATAGAAACTAGTTTGTCAAGAAGGGACACCATTCTAATAGAACAAGAAGTTAGCGAAGCAAATGAAGCGGGGATTGATACCACCTATTTGAAAAATCAATTCGGCTGTGATAGTTTGGTTATCGTGCGGTCTATTTTTTTGGAGATACTTCCTGTTACTCAAGTCGTTGAAACCACCACTTGTCTGCCATCTGCTGTTGGAGTAGATACTATGTTTTTGATGAGTAGTTCTGGGGGAGATAGCCTTATTATTACTACGACCACTTTATTGCCGTCAGATACAACGCATATTCAGGAAAGCGTAGATGATAGGGCATTAGCTAAAACGGATACCACTAGATTCAGGAATCAATTTGGCTGTGATAGCCTAGTGATTACTACTTTTTCATTTGTACCTTCCACTACGATTATTACAGAATTACAACAAACTACTTGCGTCAAAGAGGAGGTGGGTGTAGATACTGCTTTCTTAAAAAGTGTAACAGAAACAGATAGCCTTATCCTTACTGAAATAATACTGTTGCCAACCGATACCAGTTATGTCTTTATAGAAACTTGTGATAGTGATCAGCCCACTATACAGGAACAATTATTTACCAATCAATTTGGTTGTGATAGCCTAGTAGTGACGGAATACATTTTGAAAAACAATCCTACTTCCCGACAAACTATTTCTACCTGTGTACCTGCGGAAGTTAGACAAGATTCTACCCTTTGGCAATCTATAACAGGCTGTGATAGTTTGGTCATTACGAATTATATTTTAGAAAGTGTACCCTTCACTTTTTTAACTGAAAATACTTGCGACCCCAACCTAGAAGGAACTGATACCTTTTTCTTACAAACACATTCAGGCTGCGATAGCTTAGTGATTATTAATCGAGCATTTAAAGAACAGTCAATCACTACCTTACTTTCCCACACTTGTGATGCTAGTCAAGTAAATACCACCATGCAAATTTTTACCAATCAATATGGCTGCGATAGCATAGTGAGAAATGAAGTCCAACTAGCACCACCCGAAGAATGTCGGATTGATTTTTCAATCCGTACAGATACCATCTGTCCCAATACTACGGACGGACATCTTTTTATACAAGTAGAACTAGGAAAATTTCCAATTGAGTATGTAGTCGTTTTCCAAAGAGATACCTTATTAACAGGAACGATCAATAACATAGAAGAACAGATCAATCTTTTAAATCTTCAGGAGGGGAATTATGACATCTTTTTACAGAATGATTTAGGAATCACCTTTTCTAAGAATATTGGCATACCTACTTATCCTAGCCTTCAAATAGAAACGGACATCTCTAATTATAATGGATATGGAGTGAGTTGTTCGGACGCAGAAGATGGTTATATTCATATTCAACCTCAAAGTGATTTAACAGGACTTAGCTTCCGATGGAATAATGGAATGACTACTAGTAATCTTGAAAATATAGGGGCAGGCAATTACCAGGTGGATATTTTTGATAATTATACTTGTCGTCATCCATTTGATTTTAGCGTAACAGCCCCACCTGCTTTTACAGTAAACTTAGAAGTAGCAAGTCCTCCCTGTTTTGAAGAGGAATTGGGTCAAGTGATAATCAATGACTTCGAGCAGGAATTTGGTAGGGTTTCTTATTCCCTTGATGGCATTCTTTATGAACCTGTACTACAAACACCGCTGGCAATAGACTTGCCACCTAATGAATATGCGTTGTCTTTTCAAGATGAAAATGACTGTCAATTGATTACGACTTTTGATATTCTTCCAGCCCAAGAGAAGACATTAAATCTAGGAGAAGACTTGACGATAGAATTAGGAGAATCCATTTTATTAAGACCCAATGCTAATTTTGAAATAGAACGAATAGAGTGGAGTGCTACTAATCCAGATTTCAATTGTTATAAATGCGAGGTAGTGAACTATCAGCCCTTGCAAAGTGACACTTATTTTGTGAAAGCTTATGACATCAATGATTGTCTAATAGAAGATGACATCACCATATTAATCAACAAACAAAAACAAGTCTATTTACCATCCGCTTTTAGTCCCAATGCAGATGGCATCAATGACTATTACCAACCTTATTTCGGTCTTTCGGTAGAAAAAGTCTATTTATTTCAGATTGGTGATGACCGAGGGCATTTGGTTTTTCAAGCTAAAAATTTCTCGCCGACTAATACAGGAATTAACTGGGATGGTCGTTTTCATGGGAAGCTATTGTCTGCTAACCACTTTGTAGCGCTGGTAGAGGTGGGATTGATTGACGGCACGAGGGAACGGCATGTACAGGTGTTTAATTTGGTAAGATAAAATAATGGACAACTATCTCAAAAAAAAATGGCTTAAGAGCAATCTTAAGCCATTTTTTTACGGGGCCTAATACTAGGCCACCAGGTTATTTATCATCTCCAAAATAAGCAATAATCTTATCCGCTAATTCCAATCCAATATTGCGTTGAGCTTCTAAAGTAGAAGCACCGATATGTGGAGAAACAGATACTCTTGGATGTTGCAATAAATCTTTTCTAGGGGTAGGTTCATTTTCAAAAACATCTAAACCTGCTGCGGCTACTTTTCCACTAGCGATAGCTGCTATTAAGGCATCTTCATCAATCGTGCCGCCTCTAGCTGCATTTAGTACGATGACGCCATCTTTCATTTTAGCAAATTCTGCTGCTCCTAAAATGGCTTTACCTACTGATGGAACGTGCAAACTGATACAATCTGCTTGGGCTAACATCTCGTCCATCTCAACCGTCTCTAAACGGATGCCTACACTTAAATCTCTAGCCTGTGGAAACGCTAGATTAATGGTTGCTTCGTCAATGACTAAATCAACAGGCAAGACCTTCATGCCTAAGCCTAAAGCAATTCTAGCAGTCTCTTGTCCGATTCTACCGAAGCCAATAATGCCCATCGTTTTCCCTCTTAATTCCATGCCTTTAGAGTAGGACTTTTTTAATTTTTTAAATTCGGAATCTCCTTTCATCCGCATTTCTGCGTTAGAAAGATGTAGAGATCGAACCAATCCAAATAAATGTGCAAACACCAATTCTGCTACGGACTTAGAAGAGGCTGCAGGCGTATTAATTACCTCGATACCTTTTGCTTGAGCGTGTTTCACGTCTATATTATCCAAACCAACGCCTCCTCTGGCAATGATTTTTAATTTTGGACATTGGTCGATTAAGTCGGTCCGTACTTTGGTGGCACTTCTTACGCAGATGGCATCGTAATTAGGTAATTCTTTGGGTAAATCTTCTTGGGCAATTTTATTTGTATTTACCTCGTAGCCCGCTTCTTCTAATAACAGTTGACCATCTGGATGAATACCGTCGTTGATAAGTACTTTTTTCATTAGTTATTTTTTTTGAACCACATTAGAACACATAAGTAAGGTCACATTAGATACATTAGTATCTGAAGATTAGATTAACTTCTAATGTACCTAATGTGAAATAAGTAATGTGGTTAATCATATCGTATTTAGCTGCAAAATAAACCAATTTTTAGCAGCAAGTCCACTTTTGAAATAGTACGTATAAAAGGTAGATTTGATATAAAAATGGAAAGAAGAATCCATAAAAATGCCCAATTGAAATTTTATGGGCTAAACTATCAATTGGGCAATTTTTTATTTTATAAAAACAAGTATTTCAAAGTTTTAATTTTTTAAATGTAGCATTTTCTCTCCGATAGGTGGATGCTCATTTATTTTAATTTTTAAATAAAAAATTCCAGGAGGAAGGTTGGAAAAGGGAATAGGGTGGTGCAATTCCTGAACGTTCTGAATGGGTTCCCGCCATATGGACCTACCCACTGCATCTATGAGTTCAAGTTCTATATCGACAGCCTCTTTAAAAGTAGCATCTAATATGGCGATGTCTTTCACTGGATTGGGGTATAGGTTAAAAGATGCTACTAACTCAATGGTAGCAATAGAGGTGACCAACTGCTCGGTTGTTTGTTCACAGCCATTAGCGTCCGTTACTTGCACTATATAGTCCCCAACGGGTAGTCCTCGAACGATAGAATCATTGCCAACAATGCTGCCTTCCTTATCCGTCCAGAGGTAAGAATAAGGAGGTGTTCCTCCGACGATATTTTTGACCCAAACGGTTCCTAAAGCAGAGGGGGCAGAAAAATCTACTGCACTTTCTATGGATTCGAAGGCATTGATTGGGACTATAGAAAATGGTCCAGCAGTTAAGTTACAGTTGTTGGCATCTGTTACCGTTACAAAATAATCTCCTACGGCTAGGTCCGTAACAATTGGATTGGTAGAGATAGGATTATTAGCTGCATCTCGCCAAGTATAAACAAATGAATTGGCAATGCCTCCAGCAATATCTAAACTAATATATCCACCGCAGTTCCGATAGTCAATGACAGCTTCCTGCAATTGCATTGGGCTTGGTCCTCGCACTTCTGCCGATTGGACGGATTGTTCGTTATTGGCATCAGTTACGGTTAATGTGTAATTTCCTGCTGCTATATTTTCAATAGTTTGTGTCGAAGCGCCATTATCCCACAAATAAGTATAAGGTGGGGTACCACAAGAGACATTGGCTTGGATACTCCCTAAACTGTTGCTACTGCAATCAATATTTTGAGTAATTAATTCTAGTTCTATAGCCGTATTCAATTGGGTAATTGTCGTATCCCATTGTAGCATACATCCATTTCTGTCGGTAACAGTCAAGGCATAATTTCCTGCTGCCAAACTTTGAATAATAGGCGTTGTTGCGCCTGTACTCCAACTATAGTTATATTGCTGCCGTCCTCCAGAAATAGTAATGGCAATTTGTCCAGTATTTGCTCCTGCACACAAAGAAGGGGTCACTGCTATTTGATCTATTTGTAAGGCATCACTTGGGCTAGTAATAGCAGGGAAAAAATTGCCGCTTACCCAAGAGCAATTATTGGCATCTGTAATGGTAAGTGTGTAATTACCTGCGGGTAAATTTTGTCGATCTTTGGTATTGATTCCATCATTCCATAAATAAGAATAAGGTTCAGCTCCACCAATTACCCGAATATCATAGGCTCCATTATTCTCTCCAAAACAAGCTAACTCATTATTTAAATTTTCCAACTCTACCCGCAATGCTCCCCCTGAGCTAATCACAATATCTTCCAAAATACCTCTGCATAAAAAATCATCATTATCATCTACTACGGTTACGCTATAAGTGCCAGCCCCTAGGTTATTCAAGACCATTGTATCGTTGCCTGTGGATTGAATCCCATTGCTCCAAGTATATTGATACCTCCCTTGTCCGCCACTCACTGCTACTGTTATTGCTCCGTCACTGGCATTGCCGCAACTTTTTTCATTGATGGAAGCTAAGCTCACTGCTAAACCATTTTCTTCAAAGTCAACTGCAAAAGTGGACTCCGCTGTGCATTCTACGGCATCTGTAGTGGTAACTGTATACGTACCTGCATCTAAGGAATTAATACTTCTAGAGGAAAGACCGCTACTCCATTCATAATTATAAGGCATTTGTCCACCACTTACTGTAATATTTAAAATGCCATCATTAGGCGTGGCGCACTGCACGGATTGGCTCGATACTAAATCGATAAGAATAGGGGAAGGTTCTTGAATAGAAAAGGTCTTAACAGCAGAGATACAGTCATTGGAATCTATGACTTGTAATAAATAATCTCCTCCAATAATGTCTTGTAAAAAACTTTGTTCGGTGCGTACGACACTATTATTGGGTAAGGTCCAACTATACATATAAGGGGTAGTACCGCCACTCGTAACAGCCACTACACTACCATCTTCTTCTCCAAAACAAGTAGGAGCCTCCATTAATAATTCTTCTATAACTAATTCTTCTGGTTCTGATAATTCAAAGGAAGTAGTCAAGGTACAACCAAGATCATCCTTAATTTCAAGATCATATACCCCAGCCGCTAAGGTGGTATAATCACTACTCAACCAAAATCCAGGAGAGGTGGTGGTCATTACGGTACTGTCTTTCCAAGCAAAAGTATAGGGACTCATACCACCTCCATCAGAGGATACATTTATGAAAACAACACCATTATCTAAGCCTTTGCATAAAATGGAATCTACTATTAATACCTCTTCAATAATGATAGCTTGAGAAGAGGTCAGCGTAACAGTATCCGAAAAGGAACGGCAATTATTATCATCGGTTACGGTGAGAAAGTAATCACCGGCTGTTAGATTTGTCAAGTCTTCATTACCCGTATTGGAGTTCCAAGCATACCGATAAGGAGGGATTCCTCCACTTATCTCAACGTCAATTGTTCCATCATTTACACCGATGCAAGTTGGATTTTGTACATTGGCGAAGGCAATATCCATCACACTTGGCGATTCTAATAAAATAGAATCTATCACGGTAGTACAGTTATTTCCATCCGTGATAGTCGCTAAATATATTCCATCCAAAATAGAAGTAATACGATCATTAGCGGCACCATTATTCCACAAATAAGTATAAGGCGCGGTTCCACCAGTAACTTCTACATCAATAATTCCATCTGCCACCCCTTCACAGGAAGGAGGGGTAAGTGTTTGTATATTAACGAGCATTCCTGGAGGTTGAAAAAGCGTGTCTCGACCCATTTTTTCACACCCACTCGCATCTGTTACCGTCACATCATATACCGCAGATGGTAAGGCAAAAGCGGTAGCCGTATTTTGTTGAAAAGGATCATTCCATTGAAAACTATAAGGGCTAGTTCCCCCTGTTGAAGAAACCGTTAACTGTCCGTCATCACCACCGACACAAGTAGGGTCAATGCCACTCAGTGAAATAGATAGGGGAGGCGTGTCTTCTATGATGCCTGCTGCGGTTATCATACAGCCATTGGTGTCTGTAATGGAGGTCTGGTATAAGCCTGGGGAAAGATTTGTAGGGTTGTTGGTATTGGGCAAACTATTGGTCCACGTATAATTATAGATGCCGGTATTAGAGGGGGTTCCTCCCCCAATTGTTAATTCAATTGAACCATCCTGAAAACCTGCACAACTTGGACGATTCGTTACGACACTCAATACCTCTAATGGAAGTGGTTCCATGATAACAATACTATCCAATGGACAAGGTTGGGTATTGTCAGAGTCTACAATCACATTGTAAACGCCCGCAGGTACATTGATCAAATCTTCATTAGTAGAAATGACTGAATTAGACCCATCAATCCACTGAAAACTAGGATTGATTAGTCCTCCGACAGAAAGAAAAATAGCTCCATTACTAGACCCGTTACAGGTTACATCTATGACATTGTCAATAGAAATATCGGGTCCATTCACGATTTGCTGAGGGACTGCTTTGGTACAGCCATAACTATCGGATACGGTAATATTATATGCCCCCATTGCTAGGTTGGGGAGGGTATAAATAGGAGTGGAAGAGTTAGCAGCGAATCCAAAAGAAGGACCATTCCAAACATAACTATAAGGGGCTAGTCCGTCTTGCGGGGCTATGCGTATCGAACCATTGGTTTGACAAAAACCTGGTTGTTGTATATCTACTACTTGGATCGAACTAATGCTTGGTTGGGTGTGTACGACTACGGTGTCTTCACTGCTACATCCATTGGCAGAAGTAACGGTGACACTATAGGTTTGAAAATTATTTTTCGCTCCTGGAAAGACAATAATCTCATCATCTTGCGTACCCGTATTCCATTCGTATTGTATCGGTGCTACACCACCTCCTAGATTATTGACGGCTATTAACTGAGGACTACTTTGAAAACAAACTGCCATCGTATCTGCCACATTGATTTGAGCAATCGGGGATGTTTCAATAGTAAAGGAAACCGATAATTCATCCGTACAACCCGATGCGCCAACTGCTTGGATATAATAAACTACATTACTGGTAATAGCTACTTGGGGGGCGATTAAGGAATTTGGTGAATAGGTATCACTAGAATAAAACAAGATCGTGTCTGTAGCATCATTGGCATCTTGAATAATCAAATCGGATAGATCGAAATCGGTTGCTTGACAAACTACTTGATTCCCAGAAGCATTGGAAATAGCTGGTTGCTGATTAACGGCTACCTCCACAGAAAGAACGCCACTTTGACAAGACTGTCCTAAAGAATCTTTTATTTCTTGGAAATAGTAAGTAGTTGTATCTGTTAATATGGGCGTGATAAAAGTGACACCAGAATCAATAGGCATAGCACCCGAAGGAGAATCATACCAATATATTTTACCCGTAGGATTCCCATTTAGTTGAAGTGTTGCTGTATTCCCACTGCATACTTCATTTACCGAAATAGTTGGATTTAAAATCAAGGCATCATCGGCATCTCCATTACAGTTTTCATCTAAAAGATTACAGGGCAATTCTTGCGCACTTGGATTGATAGCTGCATTGGTATCGTCACAATCTTGATTATT
>CALJIQ010000171.1 GCA_937973995.1 uncultured Saprospiraceae bacterium | reverse complement strand
CTGTGGCGAAATATAGATTTTCTGCCCCCAAACCCCATAGTCCCGCTGCCGTAGGCAGCGATTTCAAAAAGTGTACAGTAGTGTGTGATTAGTAGTACTGATTATTGTCCAACAGTGCAATAATCATCAATGTCTAAACACAATTATGAGAGAAAGTAGTAATGACCTGCCTTATTCCTCCTTTCTATTCTCAAACCAAATCCCATGTTAAATTTTTGGCTTTATGAACACTTACAATTGTAGGGTATTACTATTTCTTGGAGTCTTGATGCTGTTTCAATCGTGCATTCCTTATGAAAAATTAGTGAATTTTGAAAAAGAAGGCACTGGGCTTCCTTTTGATGTACCCGAAAATATTACCAATGCAGAAGAGTTAACCATTCAAGCATACGATGTATTGAGTATTATTATACATGGGCAGGATGTTGAAACAGCTGCTCCCTTTAATCTCAGTACGCAGGAGGACTTGAGCCAACAAAACGATCCTAATTTGTACCAATTACAAGGGTATTTGGTCAATCGGAATGGAGAAATTGATCTCCCTATTTTAGGAAAGTTAAGTGTAAAAAGCATGACTAAGGAAGAAGTCAAATCCTTATTATTAGGCAAACTAAAAAAGTACTTGAAAAACCCAGTAGTCAATGTTCGATTATTAAATTTTAGAGTAACGGTTTCAGGAGAAGTCAATTTCCCAGGTACCTTCAATATTTATAATGATCGAATTACATTAGCTGAAATTTTGACTATGGCAGGAGACTTAACTCCTTATGCAGATCGGACACACGTGATGGTGGAGCGAGAAAAGGATGGAAAAAGAACTTATTCAAAAGTGGATATTAGTTCCAATCAATTCTTTAAATCCAAATATTTTTACTTAAAGCAAAACGACTTCATTTATGTAAGACCCATAGAAGAAAAAAGAGGAGCTGTGGCAGATAACTCGAATAAAATATTGCCATTCGTTTCTGCTTTCGTCTCTATTGCAGCGCTATTAATTAGTGTATTTAAGTAGGAAGGATTCATCGGAGGATGGTTAAATGAGCGCAGAGGCGCAGCATTTTCAGATGTATAAAAAAACACCTAATATTAAAAGCAAAAAATTCTAAATAAAATTACCTAAAACTACACACATAAAAGAAAAATTACACAACACCCCCTATTGAAAAATAAGCATACCTATGAGTAATTCTACACCTTCTGAGTTTTCTGTTTATAGAAGGGTTTTAGTTGAAAACGAAATCAATTTTTTTGAAACCTTTCAGAAACTCTTTTTGAAATATTGGTATCTGTATGTGGTCTTTATAGGTTTGGGTCTATACATAGCACGCTCCTATTTAAAGACTAGCATACCTGTTTATGAAATAAATAGTACCCTATTGATCCAAGAAGATAAAGGTTCTTTATTATCTGGAGGAGCAGACTTTGTGAGAAATTTAATTGGATTTGGGTCTGAGAATTTAGCCAATGAAATACAAGTATTGAGTTCTTTCACAATCATGGATCAAGCTGTTCGGGACTTAGGATTGAAAGTAGGCGCAGCTTATAAAAAAGATAATAAGTCATCATTAGCTTATAAGGAATTCCCCATTATCGTTGATACCTTTACCTTATCACCGTCCGTAAAAGCTTCTGAGGATTTTTTAGATGGGAAGCCCATCATCTTTGAAATAAAGCCAATAAGTACGGAACGATTTACGCTGATAAAAGATGAAAAGTCAATAGGCACCCATTATTTTGATGATGATTTCCGAAATGACTATGGAGAATTTCGATTTAGATTAAATCCAAATTTAGAACCAGCAACAGGTGTAGTCTTGCAAATATCTTTTACGGATCAAACGGCACTTACGAATGCATATTTGACTCGTTTTAATGTGGATTTAGTCAATATCGAAAGTACCGTAGTGAAGCTAAGGCTAAATGATGAAGTACCAGAACGAGGAATCGCACTCATGAATCGAATCATTGATATTTACAATTCCAAAACGATCAATGAGAAAGATGTGATTACAGAAAGCTCTTTAAAATTTCTAGATGACCGACTCGACAATATAAAAGATGAGCTAACTAGAGTAGAACGAAAAGTAGAGAATTACAAGAAGAGCAATAAAATCAGCAATGAAAGTGCAGAGAATGTTGAAATCGTGATGCGAGAATTAAATAAATATACAGAAGAGCAAAATGACTTGGAAGTACAGTTGAATATTATGGAATCTTTACTAGGTTTTATCAATACTCCTAGAAAATTTAAACTGATTCCTTCCAATCTTTCTGTTGCCAATAATGAAGTGCTTTTCAAAGATATTTCCTCTTATAATCAATTAGTTTTAGATAGAGAAAAAATATTACAAACAGCAGAACTTTCAAATCCTTTAGTGGACGATATCAACCAAGAGCTAGACAAAAAACAGCTCAAGATTCGAGAAACCATTAATAACCTAAGAGGAGGTATTAAGAATAAGCTGAGTCGGATACAAGGTTTCAATAGTAAGTTAGCCAAAAGGCTAGATCAGGTACCAACGCAAGAACGGGGATTGCTTGAAATTAGAAGACAGTTTGAGGTAAAAGAAAAGCTATATCTTTTCTTATTACAAAAGAAAGAGGAGACCATATTATCCGAAATATCGAGAGCACCCAATTCTAAAATAATTGATGAACCAAGGTATAGTTTTCAACCGGTAGCTCCTATCAAACCATTGGTGTACCTAGGTGGCTTATTAGGCGGGCTTTTGTTACCCTTTTTATTCAGCTTGGGTAGCAATTTATACTTTGATAATTATTTGAGTATAAAGAACCTAAAAAAGATAACGGATGTACCTATCATCGGAATTGTTCCTCGGACTAGAAAGTGGTCCAAGGTGGTGGTCAAAAAAGATGATTCTTCGCCAATGGCAGAAAGGTTTAGAATTGCTAGAGCCAACTTGCAGTATCCTAAACAGCATGACAAGCAGGTTATATCGGTTACCTCAAGTACAGAGGGAGAGGGCAAAACTTTCACGGCTATAAATCTAGGACTGTGCTTTGCGCTGACTAAGCAAAAAACCATTGTCATAGATATGAATCTAAGGAATCCGAAAGTAGCAGATTACCTAGGTCATAATGGGCAATCAGCGGGCTTGACAGAATTTATAAATGGAAGCATTCCATTGTCTAATGTGATCTATCAATATGAGCAGGAACCAATGCTGCATTATATTACTAGTGGACAACTAACGCTGAATCCACATGAATTATTAATGGAAAAAAATGTCAGTAAATTGTTTTTCCAATTAATAGATATGTATGACATCATTATCATTGATACGCCAGCAGTAGGAGCTTTTGCAGACGCCTTCTTATTAAATGAATTTGTGACCAAAACCGTTTATGTAGTCAAAGAAGGAAAAACTACGAAAAAGATGTTGGAAGAAGCAGATGAAATTTTACATAATCAAGTATTGAGTAATCCGTTTCTTTTGGTGAATGGAGCAAAATCCTCTTCAGATTCCGTATTGAGTTATGGATCGGTGCAATCAGGTGGGACCACTCTGAATGGGAGTGTCAATGGAAATGGGACTGCACCAAATCAACAATGGCGAAAAACAGTATAGGTTTTTAACCTATAGCAATCAAAAAAAAATTAAGCAATAACATACCTTCACTTACAATAATTAGCAAACCTACTAAAAAAAATTGCTAACAGAATAGAACGGTTAGCTGCATAGTTAGGGTATTGTACCTAATTCATGTATTTGGCTAACTTTTCATTCAATACTTATTCACCAGTAAATGTTGAGCCTAAGAAATATAGTGTTCTCATAGGTATAGCATTATGGTAGAACAAGTCGAATAGACTTATTCCTTATGTGGGAATAAACTTAATATTCAACCTTAAACTTATGTGTGGAATTGTTGCTTATCTAGGCAAAAACAAAGCCTATCCCATCTTGATTAAAGGACTGAAACGACTAGAATATCGAGGATATGATAGTGCGGGAGTCGCTATATTGAATGGCCAACTAAACATTTATAAAAAGAGAGGGAAAGTACAAGAATTAGAGAACTTTGTCCATACTAAAAATAAGTCTGGTTCAATAGGAATCGGTCATACCAGATGGGCAACCCATGGCAAACCAAATGACACAAACGCCCACCCACATGTGTCCAGTTCAGGCAGGTTCACCCTAGTTCATAATGGCATTATCGAAAACTATGCGGTAATAAAGGAAGCTTTAGAAAAACTAGGGCACGTCTTTACGAGTGATACCGATACAGAAGTGTTGGTCAATTTAATTGAAGAAATCCACACCTCCGAACAACTTCCCGTAGAAGAGGCGGTACGCATTGCGCTGACCAAAGTGGTAGGTGCCTATGCAATTGTGGTATTAGATGCAGAAAATCCAAACAAGTTAGTAGCCGCTCGGCAATCCAGCCCTTTAGTAGTCGGCATAGGCGCGGATGGATTTTACGTTGCGTCAGATGGCACTCCCATCGTGGAATACACCAAGAAGGTCGTGTATTTAAAAGATGAAGAAATTGTTACCCTTCATCGAAATGGAGAGATATGTATTAAATCTATAGACAACGAGGTACAATCTCTATTTATCCAAGAATTAGAGATGGAGTTAGAAGCCTTAGAGAAAGGAGGATATGAATCGTTCATGCTCAAGGAAATACACGAGCAAACCAAAAGCATCACCGCTTGTATGCGGGGGCGATTAAATTTAGAGGAGTTGACCATACACTTAGGAGGCGTACAAGAATTATTGCCTAAGTTTATGGAAGCCGAACGATTAATCATAATCGGCTGTGGCACCTCTTGGCATGCAGGGTTGATAGGCGAGTATTTAATAGAAGATTTAGTAAGAATACCGGTTGAAGTCGAGTATGCCTCAGAATTCAGATATAGAAATCCGATCTTAACGGAGAAAGATATAGTCATTGCCATTTCTCAGTCTGGAGAAACGGCGGATACCTTAGCCGCTTTAAAACTGGCAAAGGAAAAAGGAGCTACCACTTTTGGAATTGTAAATGTGGTGGGTTCTTCCATTGCTCGTTTTACTGATGCAGGTTGTTATATACATGCAGGACCAGAAATTGGAGTAGCCTCTACAAAAGCCTTTACTGGACAAGTAACTTTATTGTCGATGCTATCCTTACTACTAGCAAAAGAAAGAAAGACTATTTCAGAAGCGTATTATAAAAGCCTCATTTTATCTTTAGCTGAGATACCTAAAAAGGTAGAAATAGTACTAAAAAATACCGCTCCTATTAAAGATATTGCCAATCAGATAATGAACGCTAGTAATGCCCTATATCTGGGAAGAGGATATAATTTTCCAGTGGCATTAGAAGGCGCTTTAAAGCTAAAAGAGATTTCGTATATCCATGCAGAGGGTTATCCAGCAGCAGAGATGAAACATGGACCGATTGCCTTAATTGATGAAAATATGCCACTGATTGTAATAGCGACCAACAGAAGTGCTTATGAAAAAGTAACGAGTAATGTACAAGAGGTAAAAGCAAGAAAAGGGATCGTCATCGCAATCGTTTTACAAGGAGATGAAGAGATCAGTGAATTAGCTGATTATGCCATTGAAATACCTGAAACAGAAGAACCACTAACACCACTATTAGCATCTATACCCCTTCAACTATTATCCTATCATATAGCTAATTTAAGAGGTTGCAACGTAGATCAACCTCGTAATTTAGCAAAATCGGTTACGGTGGAATAAGTCAAATTATTGACCATCCAACCGACGTATTTCCCACTTACATTCCACTTACAACGGTCGCAAAAAATAAGCCTCCCACAGGATGACTTGTTTCAAACGACACCTGAAATTTATTTAATGGACTCCCCCTTACCTAGCTTATTCTATAGAAATAAGCTAAGTATAGCCCGTTGTAATGCCTTATTATGAAAATTCTAGTAACTGGAACCGCAGGATTTATTGGTTTCCATTTAGCAAAGTATTTAATCAATCGTGGAGATCAAGTGATAGGTTTAGATAATATCAATGACTACTATGATGTGAATCTAAAATATGATCGACTAAAGAATACTGGTATCCCCAAAAGAAAAGTGGCTTATAATAAATTGATTAAAAGTAGAAAATATTCTAATTATCAATTTATAAAACTAGACTTAGAGGATCGGGAAAATATGTTTCAATTATTTGCCACCCAGTCTTTTGATGTCGTGTGCAATTTGGCTGCTCAAGCTGGTGTTCGATATAGTATCGAAAATCCGCATGCCTATGTACAAAGTAATGTTGTGGGATTTGTAAATCTGCTTGAATGTTGCAGACATTATGATATCCAGCATTTGGCTTATGCTAGTAGTTCAAGTGTCTATGGGTTAAACAGAGAAACGCCCTTTGAGACGACCCATACTGTTGGACATCCAGTATCCTTATATGCTGCCACCAAACGCACGAATGAATTGATGGCACATACTTATAGCCACCTTTTCCAATTGCCAACCACAGGGCTTCGGTTCTTTACGGTGTATGGTCCTTGGGGAAGACCCGACATGGCGTATTATCTCTTTATCAAAGCCATTCTTGCCAACCAATCCATTAAGGTATTTAACCAGGGCAATATGGCAAGAGATTTTACTTATGTAGATGATATTGTGAAAGGGATTGTGAAAGTGATTGATCGTCCAGCAATGTCCAATACCAATTGGGATGCCCATCAGCCAGACATATCAAGCTCTACTGCCCCTTTTAAAATATTTAACATAGGAAATAATCAACCCGTAAATCTTTTAAGATTTATAGAAATAATGGAAGAAAAAATCGGACAAAAAGCAGAAAAAATAATGATGCCTATGCAGCCAGGTGATGTCCAAGTAACCTATGCGGATGTTACAGGCTTGATAAATGAGTTGGGCTATCAGCCAACAACTACATTATCAGAAGGCATTGAAAAATTTGTGGATTGGTACCGAGCCTATTATAAAGTTCATACGGAAAGAGTTCCTGCTGTTCTAACGGAATAGAAAACAACTATTCCAATAGATACCGCAAACACAGGAACAATTTTTCAAAAACACCTAGTAAGTTTTCAAAAATAAAGTAAACATACAAGAGAAATTAATCTTACCCTTTAAAGGGAGTAAGCTATGGCAAAAGATCAGCCAGCATCAGTTCCTATTGGGAAGTGCCTTGGTCTTCTTTGTTATCCTGTTAGGTCGAATTGTTCAGTTTATAAAAGAATTATTCGTAGCTAAAGAGATAGGAATCGTAGCGGAGTTAGATGCCTTTATCATGGCATTACTCATCATTAGTATTTCGTCTGAATTCCTCTTCAAACCCTTTGGGTATGCTTTGATACCGATCATCGTTCGACTGAAAAAATATTCGGTAGATAAAGTGAATCTATTGTTCACGAAAGTAGTTGGTTTTTCTTTGGTGTTGGCGCTCGGTATTTGTTTAATACAAATCAATTGTATTGACTATATTCTTTCCTTTTTTGCCAGTAGCTTTGGCGCACAACATCAACTTTTAACTAGAGATATTTTTATTTGGTTAATTCCTTATTTTATTTTTGACATAATAGGTTTTTTGTTTGGTGTTTATTTAAATGCACAAAACAAGAATTTACTATACTCCATTTATCCGGCCTTTCCAGCCCTATTTACCATCTTCTATTTTTTATTTATCCCTTTAGATCAGCCCATATACAATCAGGTATATGGATTTAATGTAGGAAGTTTTGTGGTCATGTGTTTGCTGATCTATACCTGTTATAGACATGGATTTCGACCTCGGATCAACTTTAAGATGGACAAATCTATGAGGATCTGTTTTCAGCAATGGCTACCTCTTATTTTATCTGCTTTGCTCATATCCGTCAATCCAATGGTAGATAAAAAAATGGCATCTGATTTAGGCGTGGGTAGTTTATCCCATTTGGAATATGGGGTCAAAGTGTTTTCAATATTTTCGGGATTTGCCGTTACTGGCATCTCTACAGTTTTGTATCCCTACTACTCTCAAAAAATTGCGGAAAAGGATTTTAAAGGCATTCAACAATTTTTTAAGAACACTCTCAAAGTGGCGGTTCCCCCATTAATTATTGGAACAGGTTTAATCCTTTTCTTTTCGGAGGACATCATTCGGCTCTTATTTGAAAGAGGAGCGTTTCTTCCTAAAGATACGGCCATCGTTGCCAATTTAATGAACTTCTACATGATTTCTTTTCCTGTAATGACGATTGGTATTATTGGGGTTCGTTTTATAAATGCCATCCAACTCAATCAAATTGTTTTATACTTCAGTGCAGTAAATCTAGCGCTCAATGTGATGTTGAATTTCTTATTTATTCAATACTTTGGTTTGAAAGGTATTGCCTTATCAACTTCACTGGTATATACGGTCAATGCCATCTTAATGTGGATTACTATTTCTTGGTATTTCAAAAAAGTTAGGCACGCATGATTAGAAGAACTAGACATATCATTGAAAGAGATACGCCAAAGATCGTCAAGGTACTGAATCAACTCATGGTCGTGATGATTGGGTTGATGTTCTACAGCGCAATATTTGACTATATAGCCCATAAGGAATATATACCCATACAGTTAAAGCACTTCATGGTGGTAGTCATTGCTATGGCTGTATTAATCCTAGCATTGGATGGACCCAATCGGCAAAGAAACTTAGCGAGACCCATTTTTAAATGGCTAGCATTATACTGGGTAGTCAGCCTAATATGGGGAGGCGCATCCATTGCCATTAGTGGTACTTTTGGAGAAGCCGCTATAGATCAATTCAAGCAGAACACGCTAACGTTTTTTTACTTCTCTTCCTTTTGTATTCTCCTATATGAGCGGTCTAGTTTTCAAGTGGCTAGGAAATTAGTGATTTATGTAGCCATCTTTAGCGTAGGAGTCAACATCTATGATTTTATAAGCTTCGATGTAAAGGAATTTTCCATTATTCCTGGTAGAGCAGCTGGGTTTTATCTCAATGCTAATAAGTCAGGAATTGTACTCTGCTTTGCTTACTTGATGACCATAGACTTGGTGCGATCCTACTGGAAACCGGTCTATACTATTTGGTTGTTTTTAGGGATCGTGCTGACTCAATCCAGAGGTTCTATCGGTATGTATAGTTTTTTAGTGTTAGCCACCTTAATGAGAGGAAGATATACCCTACCTTCTCTCCTTGCTTTTGGAACGGTGGTAGGAATTTCGGTTTTCATCGCCTTTAACTATCTACTAAAAGACTATCAAAAAGACTTACTTAAATATGCAGACTCCTTTAATAATATTATTGAACGAGTTGATAATGTAATGGCTGGTAGTTCAGGTAGTGTGAAAGAGGGAAGGGTCATGATCTTATACTATTATGTTAACCTCTACAAAGAAAAACCCATCACGGGGCATGGAATGGGGGCTTCATTAGGTAATGAGGTATTAACCCATACGGGGCCCATATCCAGCCATAATTTATTTCTGAATTTAATGGTGGACTATGGTATTATGGGGGGCATCCTCATCCTCTTATTTGTATGGAGTATAGTGAGTTATAACGGACACTATCTCTATTATTGGGAGGGCGTTTTTTTCCCCATCATGTTTCTAGCTTTCGCCTTTACCTCCCATAATTTATTCGATTACACCTGTCACTATTATATATATGCCTTATATGGGCGATTAATTCACATGCGATATGAGGAACATGAGCCTATGCTAGGTCAGGAGTATGCCATGATGAAAGTAGCATGAGTGAAACAAATATGAAAGTAAAAATTACATTAGTATCTATGGATTTGGGTGTTGGCGGTGCCGAGCGAGTCATGGTCAACATTGCCAACCATTGGGCGAAACAAGCAGATAAAGAAGTGTACCTTATTTCCATTGGTAGTAAAAAATGTTTTTACCCCTTAGAAGAGAAAGTGAACTTGATACAATTACATAAAAAAAACGCCTCTAGTTCTTTTCTTGAGGCAGTAAGTGCCAACAGTGAGAGAGTGAAAGTATTGCGAAAAGAAATCAAAAAAACACAACCCGATGTAGTCATTAGTTTTATGACTACCACTAATGTACTAACGATCTGGGCAACTAGGTTTTTAGGAATCAATACCATCGTTTCGGATCGGGCCATTCCGAAACTCACGGATTCGACAATGTGGTATAATTTAGGCAAAATCTTTTATCGATTTGCAGATTCTTTGGTGATTCAAACAGAAGAAGCAAGAGAAATTTATACGCAGTATGGCGCTAATATAAAGGTAATTAATAATCCTTTGATATTGCCAACGGATATTCAAAGAGCAGAAAAAGTAACTAATAAAAAAACCATTGCAGTCGTCGCTCGAATGGTAGATTTTAAAAAACATGAATGGAGTATCAAAGCATTCCATAAAGTGCAAGATGTAGCGCAAGACTGGCAATTAGTTTTATTCGGAGACGGTCCTAGAAGATCAGCCCATGAAGAACTGGTCGCATCATTAGGATTGACAGATAAAGTCACTTTCTATGGTACTGCAAAAAACGTTTTTGGTCATTTACAAAATGCGGACATTTTTCTAATGACCTCTTCCAGAGAGGGGTACCCAAACGCCTTGGCAGAAGCAATGGGAATGGGATTACCTTGTATCTCTACTAAGTGTCCGTACGGTCCCTCAGAAATGATAGAACATGGGGTAAATGGTTTATTAGCCCCTATGGAAGATATTGATGGCATTGCTGCCGCATTGAGGACCTATATGGTAGATGAAGAAAAGAGAAAGCAACATGGGGCAAAAGCGAAACAACTTCTTCAAACCATAAATATCCCTGCCATTGCACGTAAATGGGAGCGGTTATTTATGGAAGAAACAAAGACCCTAGCATCCGAAAAAGCATTCAGTAAAACTTTTTAAACTCGGCAAAGATTATGTGTGGAATCTACGGAACTACAAAAAGATATTCAGATACTATCATCCAAAAGAAATTGGAAAGCATCCAATTTAGAGGACCCGATCATTCGGAATACAAGCAAGTTGCCGAACAGGTAGGTTTTGGGCATAACCGTTTGTCTATTATTGACTTGGATGCCCGAAGCAACCAACCCATGTTATACGAGCATCTTTGGCTAGTATATAATGGAGAGGTGTACAATTTTCAAGAGATCAAAGATGGATTAATTCAAAAAGGATACCGCTTCCGTACCGATTCTGATTCTGAGGTAATTGCTGCCGCTTATTTGGCTTATGGGGAACAATGTGTAACGCATTTTAATGGCATGTTTGCCTTTGTTATTTATGACGCTAAAAAGAATTGTTTATTTGGCGCAAGAGATCGCTTGGGACAAAAGCCTTTCTACTATACGTTAGCTAATAATGAATTTGAATTTGCCTCGCAAATATATCCCATTAGTATCGGCAATAATTTCGCCATTGATGAAAATAGTATTACCCAATATTTACATTGGACGTTTATTATTGCGCCTAATTCTATTTATAAGGAAATCAAAAAATTACAAGCAGGGCATTACTTTACTTACGACTTATCTTCTCGAAAATTTACAGAAAAAAAATATTGGGATATTGACGAATACCAATCCTTTGAGGGTACTTATCAGGAAGCGAAAGAGGAACTTACCTATCTAATAAAGGATGCCACCAAAAAACGATTGATCGCCGATGTTCCGATTGGCGTATTTTTATCTGGAGGTATTGATTCCTCCTTAGTAGCAGCGATGGCACAACAAGAAACACAGCAAGCCATCCGTACTTTTTCAATCAAATTCAACGAAGCGGAATTTGACGAAAGTAAGTATGCACAAGAAGTAGCAGATCGCTTACAAACCAATCATACCACTATCCTGTGTAGTTACCAAGAAGGTCTTGATATGATTGACCAATTGGTCAATAGTTATCAAGAACCATTTGCGGATAGTTCAGCGATCCCTACCAGTCTTTTGTCCAAACATACTAGAAAGCATGTAACCGTAGCCCTATCAGGGGATGCGGGAGATGAAAGTTTTATTGGCTACAAT
This sequence comes from uncultured Saprospiraceae bacterium, assembly GCA_937973995.1. Taxonomy (GTDB): domain Bacteria; phylum Bacteroidota; class Bacteroidia; order Chitinophagales; family Saprospiraceae; genus JAFMDF01. Next base: position 7,791 of record CALJIQ010000171.1, on the reverse strand, counting down.
CGCTATGATTGGATCAATCGAGTCAGTCCCATTTTTGCTTTTCCCAAACCGCTCCGAAAATTGGCCGGCGCAGGTTTGCGATATACCGGGAATCGCAAATTTCAATTGATAGCCGATGGCATATCCTGTGAAGACATCAATGAATTATACATCAAAGCCTTTTCTTTTTATTCCAATTCCTTAATCAACCAAGCCCCTAATTATAAAACCGTCTATAACAATTGGGGGGCAAGTAATAAGAATTTATTGGAAAGGAGTTCGGATTTAGACATCAAAGTCTATTTGGATAGTTGCATCAATACGAAAGTAGATAGAGCATCTATGGCGTACTCCTTAGAATCAAGAGCGCCATTAGAAGATTACCGAGTTGTGGCATTCGCAAGGTCTTTGCCCACGCATTTTAAATATTCAAAAGGGGTCAAGAAGCGCATTTTAAAAGAGGTACTCTACCAATATTTGCCGAGGGAAATTTTTGAACGACCGAAGCAAGGTTTTGGTGTACCCTTAGCCGAATGGTTTAGAACCCATTTGAAAGAATACCTCTTGGATACGCTCCATGAAGATCAATTAAAACAAATTCCTCGAATTAATATAAAAGGTGTTCAATTACAAATAAAAGAGCATTTGTCAGGCAACTATGATTGGTCCCATAATCTGTGGACCTTATTGGTGCTTGCCAATTGGATGAAGAAAAACTGCTAGTTATGTGTGGAATCTACGGAACAACTAAACAATATTCGGATACCCTACTCCATCAAAAAATGGCCTCTATTAAATTTAGAGGTCCAGATGCTTCTGAATGTAGAAGAGTAGCCGAAAAAGTAACTTTTGGACACAACCGTCTTTCGATCATTGATTTGGACCCAAGGAGCAATCAACCTTTTCAATATCAACATCTATGGTTGGTCTATAATGGAGAGGTCTATAATTTCCAAAAGATAAAAGATGGATTAATTCAAAAAGGATTTTCTTTCCATACGGACTCGGATACAGAAGTGATTGCAGCGGCATACTTGGCGTATGGTACTGCCTGTGTGGAGCATTTCAACGGCATGTTTGCCTTTGTTCTTTATGATCCAACAAAGAATATATTTTTTGGAGCTAGAGATCGAATGGGACAGAAACCATTTTACTATACCCTCGCCAATGGGGAGTTCGAGTTTGCCTCACAGATTTATCCCATTAGCATCGGCAATAAATTTACCGTAGATCAAAAAAGTATTAACCAATATCTTCATTGGAAATGCATCATTGCCCCCAATTCCATTTATAAAGAAATCAAAAAACTAAAAGCAGGCCATTTCTTTACCTACGATCTTTCCAGCAAGCGGTATCAAGAACAAAAGTATTGGGATATTGACCAATACCAACCCTTTGAAGGCAGTTACAACGAAGCTAAAGAGGAACTAACCTGGTTGGTAGATGATGCTACTCAAAAAAGGATGATATCGGACGTACCCTTGGGCGTGTTTTTATCAGGAGGGATCGATTCTTCGTTGGTCGCTGCCTTAGCCCAACGATCTTCCGATCAACCTATCAAAACGTTCTCCATTAAATTCCAAGAAAACGAATTTGACGAAAGCACTTACGCCCAACAAGTAGCAGATAAATTAAAGACCAATCACCATACCATCCTGTGCAGCCACAAAGAGGGAATGGATATGATTGACCAATTGGTAACTAGTTACCAAGAACCCTTTGCGGATAGCTCTGCTATTCCTACTAGCCTATTGGCTAAGCACACCCGTAAGCATGTAACGGTAGCCTTGTCAGGAGATGCAGGGGATGAAAGTTTTATCGGTTATAATCGCTATGCTTGGTTGAAAAAAGTAAGTCCGATTTATAATATACCAAAGTCATTGAGGAAACTAGCAGGCAGAGGCTTACAGTTTTCTGGTAACCATAAATTACAAATGGTGGCAGAGGGCATTTCGTGCAATGACATCAATGAACTATACATCAAATCTTATTCTTCTTTGCATACAGATTGGTTGGAAAATGCCACTCCATTTTTGGATAACATCTATAATGAATGGGGCTATAGTGATAAAAATTTATTAGAACGCATTTCTGATTTGGATTTAAAAATCTATCTCAATAATTCTATCAACACCAAAGTAGATAGAGCAACGATGGCGTATTCTTTAGAAGCAAGAGCCCCCCTCATAGACTATCGGGTAATTGCCTTCGCTAGGTCATTACCAACAGATTATAAATTTTACAAAGGGAATAGAAAAAGAATTCTGAAAGATGTTTTATACCAATACCTCCCAAGAGAAATTTTTGAACGACCCAAGATGGGCTTCAGCGTGCCTTTAGTGGATTGGTTTAGAGGCGGCTTAAAGGAGTATTTATTAGACACGCTTCAGCCAAGTACCTTGAAGCAAATTCCGGGCATTAATGTGAAAGGGGCACAAGCCCTTATTGAAGATCATGTATCAGGAAAGTATAACCGTTATCACAATTTATGGGCTTTACTGGTATTGGCGAAATGGATGAAAAAAAATAATCACTAGTACGCAACTCATTTATGAACTCGAAAGGGAATAAAATAAAAATAATGATTTTGGTGCCTAGCATTGATATAGGTGGAGCGGAACGCTTTACCTGTGTGCTGGCCAACCATTTAAGTCGGTCAGAGTTCGATGTGCATCTGGTAGTAACGGGGCATCCTGAGACAATCTATGAATTAAGAGAGGATTTGAATTTTCAGGCTTTTTCCATCCAAAAAGCGAGGAATGCTATTTTTAAAATTAGAACAACCATATTAGAAATAGAACCCGATATAGTTTTCTCTACCTTCGGGTATTTCAATTTACTGTTATCCATTTTTCGTCCTTTATTTCCTCGGCATATCAAATTTATAGGGAGGGAGTCTATGGTATTGAAAAATAAATTGAAAATGGAGAGCAGCAAACTTGGGGCTTTATTTTATATCAATTTGGCAAAACGATTTTTACCAAAATTAGACGCATTAGTTTGTCAGTCCAAGGATATGGATAATTCTTTAAAAGAGTTAGGCATTCATCATCCGAATGTAGCGATTATAAATAATCCAGTCAATGTAGCGTTAGCAGAAGAGCGGTTTAAAGTTCCCGTTGAGGAATCGTATGATATAGTCAGTGTAGGAAGGTTGTCTCCTCAAAAAGGATTTGATCGCATGATAGAGATCCTACATTTATACCAACAAAAATATGACGCCAATATCCGAGTAGGAATAATTGGAGATGGTCAAGAAAAAGAAAAAATTGCTGCCTTAATAAAGGAAAAGCAATTAACAGAAAATGTCTTTCTACTAGGAGTGCAATCCAATGTTTATAAATATTATAAAAAAGCCAAATTATTCCTAATGACCTCGCATTTTGAAGGTTTTCCAAATGTATTGGTAGAGGCCTTAGTATGTGGATTACCCATAGTCGCTTTTAGAGTGCCAGGTGGCATCAACGAGATTATTCAGGAAGGAGTGAATGGATTTTCTGTAGTGGATAATGATTGGGAACAAATGGCTACTACCCTACAGCAAGCCTTGACACATTCCTTTGACCGAGAAAAAATAAAAAGCAATTCCATCAACACCTATAGTACCGAAAGAATCATTCGGAAGTACGAAGAATTAATAACGAAAGTTCAAAGTTCTAATAAATCATCTATACAAAACATGGTTGTAGATACAAGTTGACTTCTTGGGAAAACCTTAAAAAACCCATCGAAATAAAATTAAGCAACCCTTTAAGTAATGGTATTACAACACAAGAAAATTGCCATACTTCCTTTTCGGTATGTATGGTTTTCTGAAGAACCTAAATTTACATTTTCAACTATTTATCAAAAGTCTTATGAAAAAAGAAAAATCCCATTTACCAAACGAGAAGTTGTGCACACGAAAGAAATCGATCTAACTAAACCGCTTGATAAAATACAAGAAGGGTTTAGTAAAACGAATAGGTACAAGATAAGAAGAGCGGAAATTAGAGATCAGGCAATATTTAGTATTGAAGATAATAGAAAGGAGGCGATTGATTTCTGCAATGTTTTTTCCACATGGAAAAATTTGCCAAGTGTCAGTGAAAACAAATTCATGTTTGAAGAGGAGCATAATTTCCTTATCACGAAAGCGAGTTTAAAAGAAAGTGGAGAGGTGTTAGCTAGGCACTACAATATATTGGACCCTGCTGACAAAAAGGTATTCATGTTGTACTCTGCTACTACCACCAAAGGGATGGAAGCCTCCAAACGAAGATCATTGGTGAGTAGGGTAAATCGGTTCTTGCATGCTAAGGAAATAGCATTCTTTAAAAAAAAAGGCTATGAGTTGTATGATTTTGGTGGATATGTGGTAGATACGGAAGATGAAAAGTTGAAAGGAATAAATAGGTTCAAAGATAGTTTCGGTGGCATCTTGGTCGAACAATATACCTATTTTCCTATGTGGATGTATTGGTTAAAAAAATTGATGGTATCCACAGTAAAGATTTAGAGTATGTCTAAATTTCTATCGGCTGAAAACCAATATTTTATGAACCTGGCTTTGAAAAAATGAGTTTATTTAGCTCGCTAAACGCACTAATTTTTTCTTTGAAAATCTATTTTCAAAACTGTAGAAAAGTAAACGATGAAGAAAATTAAAGTAATGCACTTAATCACCAGCTTGGAAATAGGAGGTGCACAGAAAGTGGTCTGGGACTTAAGCAAAAATTTGAATCAAGCAAAATTTGACCAAGTGGTCGTCTCATTAATGGACATCACTAATTACGTTCCTTTATTTGAAAAAGAAAATATTCCAGTGGAGGTTTTTGACTTGCGAAAAAACCCATTCAGTTTCTTTAAAATTCTGAGTGGCATGAGTCGGCTCATTCAAAAAGAAAAGATTGATATTATACATGCACAATTATATCACTCTGCACTGATAACTACTTTTCTAAAATTCAAATTTCCGCATTTGAAGTTTGTCTTCACCTCTCAAAATTGGAATATAGAATCCAAAGCAAGAGAGTTTTTTATAAGGAACACAAAAGGCTTCAGAGATACTGATATTATTTTTTCGGAGCAAATGCGCTCCCCTATTTATAAGGACGATGCCATCATCATTCCCAACTTTATTACGGTAGATGCTTATGACTTAAACGTTCCTAAGTTTTCCAAATTTACTTTTTTAAACTTAGGGCGATTAGGCGAGCAAAAAAATCAAAAAGCTTTCATCGAGCCTGTCAAGCGACTTAAACAAAAAGGATATTCCTTCCAGGTACTGATTGCGGGCGTGGGAAGTTTGGAAGAAGAACTAAAGCAACAAATTGCCGATAATGATTTACAGGAAGAAATAAAACTAATAGGTCACTGTTCTGATGTTCCCAAGATATGTAACCAAGCCCATTGTTTCGCGATGCCTTCTCTATGGGAAGGATTACCCTTAGCAATGCTGGAAGCTGGCGCCAGCGAATTGCCTATTATTTCAACCGTGGTAGGTAGTATTGATATGGTATTGAATGAGAACACTGGTTATCCTTTATCTACTTTAGATCAGTTAGAAGCGTCCATGGAACGAGTGATGAATAATTATGAGGAGGCAACCCAGAAAGCAGCAGCCATGAAACAGCTCTTACTAGAACAATTTGATGTAAAAGCAAATGTACGAAAGCATGAAGAACTATATGTGGACTTAATGAATACCGTTAAAGGTAAACAACTAGTGAAGGAGATGTCCGCTTAAATTCCATCTGGGCAAAGGCACTTACACCAATCAAAAACATTAATCGTGTGTAGAATAAACGGCATATTAGATACAACCAATCCCTCTGAAAGAGAAGCTATCCTTTTGCGAGGTAGAGATCGTATGGCATATGGTGGACCCGATGATGCTGGGCATTATTCAGATGACCATATCAGTTTGGGACATAGAAGATTAGCAGTGATTGATTTGTCCGCAGCGGGGCATCAACCCATGTTTTGGAAAGAATATGTTATGGTGTTCAATGGTGAGGTATATAATTACCAAGAAATAAGGGAGGAACTCGAAAAATTGGGGCATCAATTCACCTCTGACTCCGACTCTGAAGTGATCTTAAAATCTTTTGTACAATGGGGAAAGGACAGTGTGCATCGCTTCCGAGGCATGTTCGCTTATGCCATTTGGAACAAAAACACCCAACACCTAACCCTGTGTAGAGATCGAGTGGGCGTAAAGCCTTTATACTGGTATTGGAAAGATGGCTTGTTTATGTTTGCCTCTGAATTAAAGGCCTTCCACGAACATCCTCAGTTTGATAAAACGATTAATCACAAAGCGGTCTCTTTATTTTTACAGCAAGGTTATATCCCCTCACCTGAATGCATTTTTAAATATGCGCATAAGTTAACGCCTGGTAGTTTTTTAGAAATCAATGCCCAGAAAGATATTCAAGAAACGTGCTATTGGGATGCACAACAGGTATTTGAAAAACAGACGGAAACTATCGACGACGAAGAGGCAGCATTAGAAGAACTTGAACAATTATTGAAAGATAGTTTTAGATTACGAATGGTGGCAGATGTCCCTGTGGGTATTTTCTTTAGTGGGGGAGTAGATTCCAGTTTGGTCACTACCCTACTCCAGAAAGAAGCAAGTCGCCCCCTCAATACCTTCACCATTGGCTTCCATGAAAAAGCGAACAACGAAGCCGTTATTGCAAAAGAAATTGCCCAACATCTTGGCACAAATCATACAGAATTATATTGTAAAAAAGAAGATTTTGTTGACCTAATCCCCCAACTTTCAGAATGGTTCGATGAGCCAAATGGAGATACCGCAGCATTGCCAACCTATATGGTATCAAAATTAGCGCGCGAACAAGTAACCGTGTCTCTTTCCGCTGATGGCGGAGATGAGCTATTTGGAGGTTACACCAAGTACCTGGCTACTCAACAAGTATTCCCTTTACTGCAGAAAATTCCGAGTTTTATTAAAAAGGGTGGACACTTTATAGGTAAGCGAATTGACCCCTTAACTGTACAGAAATATGCGAGTGTTCTCCCCTATTTAAAAAATCACACCAATTTAGAAAGTAAAATCCCAAAGCTGGTAAACTCCTTGATGGCGGATAATTTAGTGGACTTTTTTGATTTAGGAACGAGCTTAATTTCTCCTAAACAACTACGTGCCTTATGTGAATCAGAAGTGGCCAATCGGTTTCCGCAAGTGAGTAATCAGCACCCTGACCGCACGCTATCGTATTTGGGAATGATCGATATTAAAACTTACTTAGAAGGTGATATCATGGCGAAGGTGGACCGAACGACTATGCAGGTTGCGCTAGAAGGACGAGAACCATTTTTAGATCATCACTTGATAGAATTTTCCCAGCGACTATCTGATAATTTAAAAATAAAAGGAGGACAGACGAAGTATATTTTGCGAAAATTACTAAGTCGTCATTTACCTTCTGAACTAATTGACCGCCCCAAACAGGGCTTTGTCATCCCTTTGGAAAAATGGCTACGATCTTCTTTACAAAATGATTTAGCCGCTATTCCTTCGGACCGACAGTTTGTAGCAGCTTTCCGCTTCAATCAAGCTAAGTTAACGCAAATAATCAACCAATTTATTGAAGGGGGTCATGCGACGAACACCTATTTTATCTGGTTTTTATTTGTATTGCATCAATGGTCGAAAAGATGGTTATACTGAACTCGGGATAAATATCCGATTATCCAATACTGTTTATTTGTTGAATTGTTGAACTGTTTATCCAAGTGTAGCTTGTAAACGTATAAACAGTTAAACAAATAAACGAATTATCCATTTTCGGTAATTTATCC
>CALJIQ010000170.1 GCA_937973995.1 uncultured Saprospiraceae bacterium | reverse complement strand
AAGGCGGCTAAAGAACAAGTAGGGGAAGGAGATTTGGATGCTATGATTGCGGGGGGGACTACTTGGGAAATCAATTGATTGAAATTTCAAGCACCAATCATCAAATTCTAAGCACCATATTCCAAAACTCTTTTATGTGTGTAGGTTGGAATTTGGAATCTTAAAACACGAACGACGTTCCTCTAGAGGAACGTCGTTCGTGTTTTAAGATTCCTGCACGATTATTGAATATAATTATCCCGTGATTTTTCTTTAGAAAGCCAGGTGGCCTGTCGTATAATAATGGCTATATCCATCATGCCAATACGTCATAACACCACAACGCCAATAAAAAATGGGTCCAATTTGGGGAATAGACTTAGGAGGTACGAAAATAGAAGGCGTCGTTTTAGAAGATAGAGACAATCCAGTAGTCTTAAAACGCTTTCGTCTGCCGACGGAAAGAGATAAAGGATACGAACATATTTTATTACAAATTGCCAAATTGGTAGAAGTTCTTTCCGCCGAAATAGGGATCAGACCTAGCCGAATTGGCTTTGCCCACCCTGGTTCAATCGATCCATCTACTCAATTATTAAAAAATAGTAATACCACCGTCTTAAATGGGATGCCTGTAAAGGCGGATATAGAAGATACCTTAGGAGTGCCAGTCATCATGGCCAATGACGCTAATTGCTTTGCGATGGCAGAAACGCAAATGGGAGTAGTTAAAGAAGAAGTTCCCAATGCAGAAGTGGTTTTTGGTGTTATTATGGGAACTGGAGTAGGGGGCGGTCTAGTGATGAATGGGAAGGTATGGAATGGGCGACATGGGATAGGGGGAGAGTGGGGGCATCTACATTTAGATGATTCTGGAGGCGATTGTTATTGCGGGTGTAAGGGTTGTATAGAAACCGTTATTTCTGGTATTGCTTTGGAAAAATATTACCAAAATATCGTAGGGGTTCGTAAGTCTTTACGAGAAATTGTAGCACTACACGAAGGAGGACAGGATGAGGTGGCAACCATGACGGTCAAACGACTAGTTACTTTTTTTGGAAAAGCTTTCTCGAATATCATTAATATGATAGACCCTGATGTAATTGTGATTGGTGGAGGGGTTGGTAATATTGATTTGCTCTACACGGAAGGGGTAAAAGAAGTCAGCAAATACGTCTTTAATAATAAACTGGAAACGCCATTTTTGAAACCAAAACTAGGCGATAGTGCTGGAGTATTTGGGGCTGCTTTTTTATAAATTCCAAATTTCAAGCACCAAATTCCAAAACGTAACCATAGGTAGTTTGGAATTTGGTATTTAAAATTTGGAATTTCTCACAAATATCCATCTTGATCAGGCAAAAATCGCAATTTCTCCCGATAGGTCTGCTGTGCCTCATAATTCAATAATGCCGTAAAAGTATCTTCTGCATGAGCGGTCTGATAAATAATCCCCCCACTATAATCAATGACTGAAGTATCACCTGAATAATAAAAATCATTTCCATCCATACCTACTCGATTCACGCCAATGGTGAAGCATTGATTTTCAATAGCCCTACCCATTAACAGTGATTTCCAGTGATGCGCTCTAGTAGTAGGCCAACTAGCAATATAAATCAATAAATCATAGCCTACATTGTTTCTAGCCCACATCGGAAAACGTAAATCATAACAAATCAACGGGCATATTTTCCATCCCTTCCACTCAATCACTACCCGTTCCTGTCCTCGCGCATAGTATTCATGTTCCTTTGCCTTGGTAAAGAGGTAGTGCTTATTGTAGAGGGAATATTGCCCGTTGGGCTGCATCCAGATAAGTCGATTATAATATTTTCCCTCTTCTTTTACAATATAACTACCTGTCACCACTGCATTAACAGCAAGTGCTTGTTGGTAGAGCCATTGAAAGGTTTTTCCCTGAGGGACTTCTGCCAGTGGTTCCCTGTTATTGGTAAACCCCGTCGTAAACATTTCAGGAAGAATGATAATGTCTGTCTTCCCTTTTAATGGAGCTATTTTATAGGAAAATTGCTCTAAGTTAGCATCAATGTTTTCCCAAATAAGATTGGACTGTATCGTAGTTACTTTTAAGGATTGCATCTTAACAACTATATTTTTATTCCTAATCAAATAAAACGTCCAAAGTTACCTAATAATTAACGACTTTTGCACCTTTTTACAGCCAAACGAGTACATAAAAAAATTGTAAGTAACTAGCAGTCAGGAGTCAATGGAGAATTGAGAATTAAGAATTGAGAATTACAATTAGGTGCGCACACGATCTGCTTGAATTCTCAATTCTTAATTCTTAATTCTCCATTAATTCTTGACCCCTAACAAAAGAAGAAAATGGCACAAGACGATCAGTTTAAAAAGTTAGTTTCCCATTGCAAGGAATATGGTTTTATTTTTCAATCCAGTGAGGTATATGATGGCTTAGCGGCTACCTATGATTATGGTCCTTATGGAGTAGAATTGAAGAATAACATCAAGCAATATTGGTGGAAGTCGATGGTGCAAATGCACGAGAATATAGTAGGCTTGGATGCGGCCATTTTTATGCACCCTAAGACTTGGAAAGCCTCTGGTCACGTAGATGCTTTTAATGATCCCATGTTGGATAATAAAGACTCTAAGAAAAGATATAGAGCGGATCAACTTTTGGAAGGCTACATGGAGAAGATCGAAGGAAAAATCAATAAAGAAGTTACCAAAGCCAAAAAGCGTTTTGGTGATGCCTTTGATGAGGAACAATTTAGAGCGACCAACCCAAGAGTATTAGCGAACGCTGAAAAGCATGAAACGGTACGAAAGGAGTTAGCTGCGGCTATGACGGATGGAGATATGGAGGCATTGGGTGCCTTGATTGAAAAATATGAAATCAAATGCCCTGTCAGTGGTACGGCTAATTGGACAGAAGTGCGTCAATTCAATTTGATGTTTTCTACTCAGTTAGGTAATATCTCAGGAGAAGAAGGTAAGCTGTATTTACGACCAGAAACGGCACAAGGTATTTTTGTGAACTTTTTAAATGTACAAAAATCCACCCGCCAAAAATTGCCTTTTGGTATTGCTCAAATTGGTAAGGCTTTTAGAAATGAAATAGTAGCTCGTCAGTTCATTTTCCGTATGCGGGAGTTTGAGCAGATGGAAATGCAGTTCTTCATCAAACCAGGTACACAGAAAGAATGGTATGCCTACTGGAAAACAAAACGATTGGATTGGCATAAGGCATTGGGTACAGACCCTGCCAAATTGAGATACCACGACCACGATAATCTAGCCCACTATGCAGATGCAGCAGTAGATATTGAATTTGAATTCCCATTTGGCTTTAGAGAATTAGAAGGTATTCATTCTCGTACCGATTTTGACTTAGGGGCGCATCAAGAGTTATCAGGCAAAAAAATGCAATACTTCGATCCGGAGACCCAAGAGAGTTATATACCATATGTGGTAGAAACGTCCATTGGTTGTGATCGGATGTTTTTAGCGATGATGGGGAATGCCCTTCAAGAAGAGACCGTTCCTGATGCAAAGGGTAAGGATTCAACAAGGGTTGTCTTAAAATTACATCCTGCCTTAGCACCCATCAAATGTGCGGTATTACCACTGGTGAAAAATAAAGAAGTGCTTACAGATAAGGCAAGAGAAGTTTATAAATCTCTCACTGGTTCCTTCCTTTGCCAATATGATGAAAAAGATGCGATTGGTCGTCGTTACCGTCGGCAAGATGCGATTGGTACGCCTTACTGTGTGACCGTAGATTTTGAGACCTTGGATGATAATATGGTAACTATCCGAGAGCGAGATTCTTTAAAACAACAACGAGTACCTATTGATAAAGTGAGAGGTATCGTATTGGAAGGCATTGATATTGGAAGCCTTTTGAGTTAATGAGAAATGATGAATGAGAAATGATGAATAATTGGATTTATCATTTTTCATTCATCATTATCCAAGGTCTTCTCCAGCATAATACCCCGTATCCATATCCTTCAACATCTTCACCACATAAGTTACCTGCCCAACGTGGTAAGAAAAATGCTCTACCACATGTACTAAGATGCTTAAACCTGTTTCTTCATAGATCCTTTGTACAAATCGCTTGGTTAATAATTCATCAGGAGTTGTAGCATCCAATACTAGCGTTACCTCTGCCATTAGATTATCTAATTTTTGAATTAAAATTTTCGTAGCAATTGGTCCTCGTTCCTCAAATTCTTGTTGGCGTTCTCGCACATCTTGTTGTCTATCCAAACCAGCGATAACCCATTGGCGAACATTCCCGCACAAGTGCAAGGTGATATTTCCTACACTATTAGAGTTTTCATTAGGGCGATACCAAATCTGTTCTTCGGTTAATTCCCCTAGACATTTTTTAAGGCGAGGTACGCATTCCTCTAGCAACCGTCGTTTGGTTTCCTCAATAAAAGCATTTCGAAAAGAAGTTGGATAATCTTGCATAAAAGCGTTATTTTTCCGTAGCTCATGCATCTTGCTTGAGAAACAGTGAGGCTCAGGTAAAATGCCTGAACTACGAAAGTATATAATACCAATGAAAGGAGATATTCCTTCCAAGAAGAAAATACCATTCCCTGTTAAGCATTCCTTTAGTCAGTATCTCTCAGAGTATGGTCGATCTGTAAAATTACCCATTCAATATGAGGATTTAACCCGTATGACAACTTCCGTCGCCTTATTGGATGCAGAGGGAAATGACACTTTATGGGAAACTGCTTATTATGATCCTGCCGATACTCGTGAATTAAATGCAGCCTTAACTCAAATATACGCTTTGCTTAAAACGGACGGTGATTTTCAGGTGCTCGAACATTTGAAAGTAGCTAGAATTGACTATTGTACTTTTGGGAATACCAAGCCTTTTAGAATCCGAATTATCAATGGCTTGAATGATAACTACGATCATTTTTACGTAAAGAGGGGAGATGCCTCAAGGTTGTATGGATTGGAATTAGAAGATTTATTATCTCCTAATCGGATTACTTTTTTAATAGATGGAGAGACCCTAATAGAAGAGCATGTGGCAGGTATTCCCGGGGATGATTTTATGGAAAAAAACTTAGCGGAAACGGATTTTAATAAAATCAGAATTGCCAAAGAGTTTATCAAATTTAATGAACGCTGCTTTGTTCGACTATTAGGAGATATGAGGGCTTATAATTATGTAGTGGATATTACCCCCGATATTGAAGGATCTCAGTTTCGAATTAGAGCGATTGATTTTGACCAGCAATCCTATGAAGGTCGGAAAAGTTTCTACTTACCACAATACTTCAAGGAAAATAATCCGATTGTCTTTTTAGGAGTCGGACAGATGTCTGCAAAGACAGTCATACAATATCAATTAGAAGAAAGAAGTTTGATTGCCGCTAGAGTTAACCGATCTAGAAAAAGATTAGACCATTTAATGCGTATTATGGTAAAGGATAGGATTTCAGATGATCGAAAAGTCACACAATTAAAAAACGAATTGGCTTATCATCACAAAACGGATACTTTTTTAACTTGCAGTACGATGGGAGAAATCGTTTTAAATAATATCCAACTCTTACTAGCAAAGGATTTCAAACAGAGTATTTTGATTGAGTAGATATAATTGGTGGACGGTGGACGGACGCTTCGCTGACGGTGGACGGTGTAATATCTTAGAAACGACAAAACATATCTTTAGAACAGTGGTAAAATTACTCGCAACTCGCAACTCGCAACTCGCAACTCGCAACTCGCAACTCGCAACTCGCAACTCGCTACACCAAATCCTCATCTCGGTATTTTTTCTTAGGTACAGGACGGGGTTTTTCTAAATCCAAATAGTCATCCATATCCAATTCGTCATCACTAAGTTTACTGCGATTTGGTGGGCGATTTTGCCAACGATCTTTGGCTTCCATTCGTCGTACTTCTTTTTCAATTTCTTTTTGTTCCCACTCATCCTCTTCTTCCATACCAGGAAATCCATAGGCCTTTACGTAGTCCGTAAATAATCCGATACCCCAAAAAAAAGCGACCATGATCCATACCCTTCTTAAACCGGGATTCCAAAAGCTCATAGCAAATAGCACGGCCATCGTAGTCAAATAAGAATAGAGATGACTATTAAATTTTTTCTTCTTTTTTACCTTCTTTTTGGCTTTGTCGTAGTATTCTGGGTTCATAAAAAGCAGTTTAATGAAAAAAGAGCACTTCGGTTGAAAACAGCCATCTAGCCATTATCATCATTTTGAAAATAATGCAAAGCTAAAAAACCTGCATCTACCGTATTAAACGATTCATCTACAGGATTAGTTAAAAGAGATTTAAATTTTTCTAAGGGTAGGGTGATAATATCTATAAATTCTGTATCGTCTAATTGTTGTTCGCCGACTTTTTCGCAATCTATTGCCAGTAAACAGATTCTTCTATCTACTCGATAAGCCCAATGAAAAGTTTTTAGGTGGATGAATTTCCTAGCTCGATAGCCTGTTTCCTCTTCGAGTTCTCGAATGGCAGTGTCTATTGGATTTTCGTTGCCTTCAATACCTCCTTCTGGAAAACTCACAAGCGCTTTTTCTGCGCCTGGCCGATATTGCTTTACTAAGATTGCTTCTTTTTCTTTTGTGAAAGCAGCTATGGTGACAAAACTGCCTCCGCTTATCGTATCGAAAGTAGCCGTTTTGCCATTGGGCAATCGAAAGGTTTTTTGAATGACTTTCCTAAACCCATCAAAAGCAATTCGCTCACTTAATTTTGTCCAATTCAATAGTAGGTATTCTAATTAAATTCGCATGGCGGCTAGTCCGTCCACCGAATAAAGTCTAATTCACAATTATTTTTTCCGTTTCTGCCTTATTCATTTCCATAGTGGCAATGACATCCATTTCTGGAGAATTTTTCTTTTGCTGAAAATTAAATAAGGCATTGATGCCTTGGTCCTCTTTGATTTGCCCCTGTATCACTTCCAAAATGGGTGTATTAATACCTATAAGATCGGCGATTTCTCGCAATGCTTCTCGACTTTTATTGCCTTTCATTAAGTCAAAAACAGAGCGGATACCTACGGCTCTCAATTTATGGATTTCTTCTTTAGCGTAGCATACCAATTTGGCTTGTCCAATCCAATCTAATAACTGCCTAGCGTCAAAGGGCGTTTCGGCAATTAATTGCGTTAGACTGGCGGTTGCTAGATTTTGGGCATTATCAATGCCAATTTCTTCTAAGCGTTCTTTGTGATAAATACTAATGCCCTCAATATTATATAAAGAAAGAGAACGTTCTGTTACACTATCTCCTGCGACAATTTCTCTAAATCTTCTCATTAAGAAGTTCAAAATACGTTGTGGAAAAATTCCTGCCAATAATGCCAATGCAGGTAGCGAGCCTTTTAGCGAAACAACACTTCCCGTTTCGCTTCCAAATAAAAAGGAAAACACTAATGCTACCGAACAAGCCAAAATAATACGAATACCCGCACTATAATATACACTAGGTGGCAAATCATTGGCAATGAGTCGTCTAATAATATTTTGTGCTGCATAGACAAAACTGCCTAGGAAGGCATAAGTTAATACCGCAAGACTTTGATTGGCGACGGTTTCTGTACCTTCTCCTCCAAAAAAAGCACCTTCCAAAAATAAATTACTCAACCCTCCGTCGCTTGGATTACCATAGATAAAGGATACAATGGCGACTAGAGTAATTAAAAAAGCAAACATCACAGGGAGAATGTATTTGCCCGGAGAATAGCTATCCCTCACTTTTCTAGAAGTACTAATTCCCATCTCTGTGATGGACTTTTTAAAGTCCCGCTCTTTTTGAGGAACCATAATGGAAAAAAAGGAGATAGCAGAAATAGGGATAAATCCTGCGACTATTATGACTAATAAAAACCTGATAATTGGCAAAAGTGCTGTAGAGTCCATATAGTATGTCTTAAGTAAGGATTGAAGGGGTGAAAAAGGTAAAGGATTGAGGGATTCAAGGAAGAAGGATTGTCTATGTGGCTATCAAATTGTGTTTTTTAGAGCAGGCTCAACCTTTAATCTTTCCATACCTATCTCCTTTCATCCTTAAACCACGGGTGAAATTAGTGAAATCTACTGTAACTTTTTATTTTGAGCGTGGCGGTCTTTATCTCTTTTTGTTTTTTTATCCAAATTTTTGGTCAGTGCGGTGGTCAAATCAATACCTGTTTGGTTCGCCAAACAAATCAATACAAACAAAACATCCGCCATTTCATCTGCCAAATCGGCTTTAGCATGTTCGGCTTGTTCCTTTTTTTTAAAGGACTGTTCACCATATATTCTAGCCATTAATCGAGCAACTTCTCCTACCTCTTCCATTAAGACAGCGGTATTGGTTAACTCATTATAATATCGAATTCCGATGGTATTAATCCATTGATCTACAGTTATTTGTGCTTCTTTTATGGTCATGCTGATTGGTGTTGTGGTTTTTTCGGCGTTGTGGTATTGTGGCGTTATGGCACTATGGATTTTTGGATACAATGTATTTATGGTATTTTGCCAAAACGCCACAATACCAAAACGCCATAACGCCAATTCACATGCCTTTCGCCGATAAAATACTAGATTTTCATAAGAGTTTACAACCCAACTGGAAATTGCCAAAAGGGGTAGCATTACTATTTCCATTTGATAAGGAGGATACTTGGCAGGTCATGACCGACTTTTATCAACAATATTTTAATGATGAACAAGAGCGTATTTTAATTTTTGGGATCAATCCTGGTAGGTTTGGGGCAGGGGTGACGGGTACCCCTTTTACAGACCCAAAGATTTTAGAAGAGGTTTGCAAGATACCTAACCCTTTCCCTAAGCGACACGAACTATCCGCCATCTTTGTGTATGAGTACATTGCCGCTTATGGAACACCTGAGGCATTTTATCAAGACTTTTATATCACGTCTTTATGTCCTTTAGGGTTTGTAAAAGAGGGTAAAAATTATAATTACTATGATGATAAAGTGCTTGAGAAAGCAGTAGAACCCCATATTATTCATAATATCAAGCAAAATCTTCAATTTGGTTGTAGCTCGAAAGTGGCCCTGTGCATGGGACAAGGCAAGAATTACAAATATTTCGAGAAATTGAATAAACAGGAGCAATTCTTTGAAGACATTATCCCTTTGCCTCATCCTAGATGGGTGATGCAATACCGTAGAAAGCGTAAAGATGAATTTGTGGAGTTATACACGAAAACGTTAAGAGAAGTGAAGAAACGTTAAATAATGACCATTAATAATATATCCATCGTCTTATCAATGCTTACGTAAGTTCTCAATGTTGAATTTTGAATGATTGAATTTTGAATAAAACGAGACGAAATAGGACGAAAACACTAATGTTTAAGGTGACCACCCATTCAAAATTCAAAATTCTTCATTCAACATTGAGAACTTATATGGTTACTCGTCATTTTGACGCAAATCAGCTTTTTACAATTTATTTATGTCAATAAATTGTAAAAATTTAAATCCTTATTACTACCTTTATCCCGATTCACACCTAATACCTAAAATGTCCTTATTTGGTTAACACTGCCAAAGCCCCATCATATCCGATAAGCTAATCCCCAGACAATTCTTACACAAAAACGGTATTATTTTCAGAACTCATTTTTAAAATTAAAAAAGTTTATCATGTCAGGATTATTACCTTTAATTATTCAGTTGGTAAGTGGTGCAGTAGGAGGAAATTTAGCAGGTTCTTTATTTAAGAATCTTTCTTTAGGAACACTTTGGAACTCTGTTGCTGGCATCGCTGGTGGTGGATTAGGTGGTACTATTTTGGGCATGCTCGGTATGGGCGTGGACCAATCTGTAGGAGGTGCTACGGATATCTCTGGTATCCTAGGTTCTTTAGCAGGCGGTGGTGTTGGTGGTGGTTCTTTAATGGCTATCATCGGTGTTGTTAGAAATATGATGAATAAGTAGAATATTGATTACTGATTATTAATCATTAATTAATAATAAATTTTTCTTTTATTGCCAGTCTCTTTTGTAAAGAGCTGGCAATAATTATTTGTGGCTAGTTGGTACTTTTACTAGAAATTCTAAATTCCAAGCACCAAATTCCAAAGCACCAAATTCCAAAGCATTACTTCTATTGGAATTTGGAATTTGAAATTTGGGATTTCCCAATTGTATGCGAAGAGAATTTCTCCTCAATATCCTGTTTTTGGTTTTTGTCAACTTGTTGATAAAGCCTTTTTTTATTTTTGGGATTGACCGAACCATCCAAAATAGAGTAGGACTAGAGGAGTATGGTATCTATGCGGCGCTTTTTAACTTTACCTTTCTACTGCATATCATCAATGATTTTGGCCTACCTAATTTTACTAACCAACGGTTGTCTCAAAATCGTGATCTATTCGCTGTGTACTTACCAAATATTCTTAGCCTCAAACTGTTCTTATCTTTTGTATATGCCCTTATTGTAATGCTCTCCGCCTACCTGATTGGCTATGAACTATTGTATTTCTATTTAATTGGATTTTTATTGTTCAATCAAGTATTACGGTCTTTATTGGTGTTTTTTCGTTCGAATATTACTGGCTTAGGGAATTATCGGGTGGATAGTATCCTATCGGTGGTGGAGCGGGCTATTTTAATTATTATCTGTGCTATATTGCTTTGGTTCAATCCCTGGGATCTTCCTTTTCAAATTGAGTGGTTTATATATGCCCAAACCCTATCATTATTCTTAGCTACGCTTATAGCAGGTATCATTGTATTTGGTTATTTAGAAAAAATCAATTGGCGAATAGATAGCTCCTTATTATTAGATTTATTAAAACAAAGTGCTCCTTATGCACTGGTTATTTTTTTAATGACGGTTTATACGCGAATTGACTTTGTGATGCTGGAAAGATTAGCTCCACAGGGCAGAACCGAATCAGGTATCTATGCGACTGCTTATAGATTACTCGATGCAGTAAATATTATTGGGTTGCTATTTGCAGGGTTGCTGTTGCCTATGTTGTCGAGACTAATCCATAAAAGAAAAGAATTGAGTCAGATATTACAAATAAGTGCTAGGCTACTATTTTGGGGAACCATTACCGTCTCTATCATCGTCGCCTTTTTTCGGATGGACATCATGCAGTTGCTTTATATACATACGGATCAGTATGCAGCAGATATTTTAGGAATTTTAATTTTTACGTTCATCTTAGTAGGAGGGGGGTATATTTATGGAACGCTGTTGACTGCTAATGATTCTCTATTACGTATGAATCAACTTTTTTTGATTAGTGTCTTTTTAAATATTATACTCAATTATTTAGTGATACCAACACACGGCGCAAAGGGAGCCGCCATCACCACCTTAGTGACGCAAGGCATTGCGTTTATTGGACAACTGATAGTAGCAAAAAAAATACTTCATTTAAAATGGGATCTAGTGTTGTTGAAGACCATTATCATTTATACCCTATTGGTTTTTGGAGCTACTTATATCACTTATTATTATTTACCAGGTAGGTGGGAATTGCGGTTTGTGGGCTTATTTATATTGGCAGTAGGTATTGGCGTAATAACTGGCTTATTGAATATCAAATTGTTTGTTCAAATTCTCCTAAATTCTAAGGAGTAAAAAGATTGACAAATTCTCACCCATTCCAAGCAGCGATGCGACCATTTAATTTGGTGATTCTGATTTCCGTTCTTCGATTTTGCTGATGTTCTTCATCTGAACAAGGAACCGAGCCATTACAATGATTGCTCAATTGTTGCTCTCCCATACCGATTGCTTTGATTCTTTTAGGCGCAATACGACCTTGTTGGACCAAGTGATTTTTAATAATTCCAGCCCTGGCTTGAGACAGCTCATAATTATAATAGGCAGACCCTCTAGCATCGGTGTGTTCCACTACCTCGATAGAGAGGCTAGGGTGATTTTGTAATAGGGTAATCAATTTATTTAGATCGTAATTTTCTGTTGATAATAGGATTCCTTTTTCAAGATCATAAGCTAAGGATCGAATTTCTATTATAGATCCGACGGTAAGATCATCCGTCAATTGAGCCGTAGGGAAATTCGGCGTATGATTGATGGGTGTTAAAGTGAGATTAGTTGAAATAGCATTAGCACTCTTTATCTCAACCATTACATCATTTTGTTGAAACCCTGCCTTTTCTCCAGCAATAATATATTGGCAATGGGTAGGTAAACAAGACTCAAATGCTCCCAAATCATTCGTTGTTAAAGTAAAGGGTAAACCACCGCAACTAGAACGGACGGTGATAGCTGCATTTGCTAACGGCTTTCCACTAGCAGTGGAAAGTGTCCCATTAATGGTAGCGCATGGAACGGATTTAGCGGTTAGTATTTCTTGTTGTGCTACATCAGCGATAGGAAATTCACTAGGAACAGGCGTATTACGTTGAGCACTAGGTTTCTTTTCTTCGGAGACTACTGTTTCAATGGGCGTAGCGGCAGGAGGTTGAATAGTATCCACCATCGCTTTTTGCGGAATTACTTCTTCCGTTACAGTCGTAAGGGTAAATTCAGGAGCTTCCTGAATATCATTGGGAGTAGCGAAAAAATCTTGACTAATTTCAAATAAGTATATATCATCCTTACCAAAACCACCTACTCGATCAGAAGAGAAAAATCCACTCTTTCCTGAATCATCCAAAATAAAACCAAAGTCTGCACTGGCTGAATTAAAAGTTGTATCCAAATGGATGAGGGACCCTAATAAATCGTCTTCAATATCAATGGCATAGATATCATAATCTCCATTGCCCGTATGACCTTTAGAAGAAAAGAATAAATATTGGTCTTGATAGATAAACGGGAAGGCATCATTTTCCGCTGTATTCACTTGTGTACCCAAATTTTTAGGTACGCCCCAATAAGTCCCTTCTTTTTTTACAACATAAATATCAGACCCACCAAAGCCGCCGGGCATATCAGAAGCAAAGTATAAAGTTTGGGCATCTTTAGAGATAGCTGGATGTCGGTTAGAGTAAGTCTCACTATTGAACGGTAGATCAACGATATGCTTCCAAGTGTCTCCTTCTTTTCTTGCCTCGTATATCTTCATGGTATATCGTCCTTGCTTATTTTTGGTTTGGCTATTACCGGTGTAATAAATAAGCTTACTATCCGCAGGAAAGGAAGCTTGACCCTCGTGCTGCAAAGAGTTTAATGGATTGGAGAAGGGACGGTGGTTGCTTGGCATTCCGTCTTCTGCTAATGGTGCATAGTAGAGTTCAAAGAATGGCAAAGCATTTTTAGCATCCCCTTTTTGAGCTGCTATATATACAATTCCATCTTGATAGTAGGTAGGAGAAAACTCATACTCATTAGAGTTAATTCTATAAGCATTATAAATATTTACCTCTGAATTTGGCAAGACCAAATTGCTAGATTGAGCTAGTAGAAAGGAATAGGAAAAGAGGAGTAGGAAAAGAAATAGTGTTTCTCGCATAACTATAGAAAGTCCAATACAAATTAATTGCTTAAAGGAATCTTTACTTAAAACAGTTATGGGCGTTAAAATAACGGCTAGGACAAATTTATATATATATATTATAAACAATATTAAGGTAAAATATAAAAGTAGTCTGGGCTTTGGTCAAGATGCAAAATAAGTGAAGTAAATGCTGCACTTTAACCAAAATAAAACGCCGTCTATTGGCAAAATAAGCCTTTTTAACATCAACCACAACCACAATACGAAACGTAAGCTCAATAAGTAAGGCGTCAACGCCTCGTATTGGCGTTGTGGTTGAGATGGAAGTTGATGTTATACTGTTTTAGGTTAAGAATTGGACTTTTCTCAAAAAAGTTGATTAATTATTAATTACTGATTATTAGTGTGATATAAGCGTGATGCGTATAATTAATAATCAATAATTAGTCAACTAATCAACCTTAACTAGTATAATAACCATTTTTAGAACCTCATTTCCACCACATATCGATCAGAGTAATCTAAAAATTGACTCAACTTATTGATGTCCGAAGAAGGAAGTACGACATAATTCCCTCGTTTCGTAGTAGGTACATACCCTTTTTTATAAGAAGGATTTAACTTCCTAATGATCTCAATTGGCGTATTGGTGATATTGCTAATCTCCGTAAAAGTTAATTTATCAAACACTTGTAATGCATCCGTAAATTTCACTTCATAGGAAATAGGCTTTGCAGTCACCTTATGCTGATGATAATTATTAACAGAGTAATTGGCTGCAATAATTGCGGGAATATACTTCTGAGTTTGCTTAGGTAATAAATGCTTCAAGTCAGCATAGTCTATACTATTTGCCTCCTTTATTGCTTTTCTTACCCTTCCTTCTCCACAATTGTAAGCGGCAATCGCTAACACCCAATCTCCGAGATAACTGTGTAGATAAGTCAAGTATCGAAGCGCAGCTTCTGTCGCTTTTCTAGGGTCTTTACGGTCGTCCTGTATATCATTCACCGTCAATCCATACCGACGAGCAGTTTCTGGCATTAATTGCCAAAGACCTACTGCCCCTACACTGGAGGTGGCGTGTGGATTAGCTTGAGATTCAACAACCACTAAGTATTTTAAATCGTCAGGTAATCCATAACTAGCTAAGTATTGCTCAATAACTGGGAAATACATTTCGGTTCTTCCCAATGTGTGCGCAAAGCCTTTCTTGCCTTGGTATAAATTGTCTTTTACAAAAAATTGAACGACTGGTTCGTAGTAAGGAGAGAGTAAACTAGAACTGTTTTCAATGTGGTTTTTTACATCACTTTCTGAGTAGTAGAATGGGGGATTTTCGTTGTACTTAAAATCGATGGTAGTACTACTAGCGGTAATACTATAAAATACTCCTAAAACTAAAAGGAGCATCCAATTTGCCTTTTTCATTAACTAATAATTTTGGATTTGTTCAAGGATAATTTGCTCATGCGTTGTCATTATTTCGTTTTATCTCTTTAATTATCAGGCGATTGTGGGATTTGCCTGTATGATAATTAGGAGACAGAACAAGAAAGGATGACAAAAAATTTTAATAAGGACAGAATAATAACAAAGCATTAACATCAAGAAAATGCGTAGCATTAACCATCCCATAGGGATATATTAATTAGTGTTTCAATTTCTACTTATAAAATGTAAACCTTATTAGGATAGGAATATTAGAAATGTAATTGCACTATGAGTTTTGGATATTCAAAGTTAGAATTAATCTATATGAGAACCAAGTCTTGATACATGTAATTAAAAAATATGAATATGAAAAACAATCTATTTGCATGCTCAAATCGCTCTTTTTCAAAAGAGTAGTATTTATTTGAATTTAACAAAAAAAACAAAATATACTATCTATAATAAGCACCTTATCAGTATTTTTTGTACTGTAAAATATAGTTTTGCGTAACTCAGCCTACTGTTTATTTATAAATAATCCCCCTTTTTAAGAATTTGTTTATGACATTTCTATGACATTTTTTTTACCCTACATGTCGGCTTTTTTTCATTTTCATTGCCTACTGCACCATTCTTTATTGGTACTTCCAAAATATACTGCGGACGGGATAAATTACCGAAAATGCTTGAATCGTTTATTTGTTTAACTGTTTATTCGTTTACAAACTATACTTGGATAAACAGTTCAACAA
>CALJIQ010000169.1 GCA_937973995.1 uncultured Saprospiraceae bacterium | reverse complement strand
TTTAACGATCCAAGAGTAGTAGTGCTACATTTCATAAGTTTTGAACACTAATTATTGGGTTGCCTCGCTGGCCGACCGACAACGTATTTGGTGGCATGTAAGAGGGTCACTTTGAGTGCCCCTATTACTTAACTCCTTGGTTTTTAAGAGTAAAATTTACGGGGGCACACATAAAGTGACCCCGTAAATCTGCTACAAACTCATTGTCGGTCAGCCTGTTCAGCAAGCGAGGCAAAAAATAAAACTAAATTGAGAATTACTGTATGGTTTCTCCCATAAACGTATGACAAGATCAAAACAGTATTTGAAAATAAAATGGGCAATGCCAAAGGTAAGAAAATTTGCTTTTTGTTAAGACAGGAAAGAATTATAGGAAGGATACCCTGCATGTCAATCTTACTGCCTCGCTTGCTTCGCAAGCTCGGCAAGTTGGTTCTTAGGAGACAGCGATTCGCATTAAGAATAATATTGCGCCATCCGACGCTTTTTCCGAATGAGCATAAACAGTAACACTAAGATGATGCCTGCCGCTGCCCCCATCCGTACCCATAAGTCTTGCGTAGCTTGGATGCGGCTTTCTAAATAATAGGCATTAGGTCTGCCTGGTGAACCATTTCCCACTAGGGCTTCCCAGTTTTCAATATCTGAGTTATTTAAATTCGGCAATAAGAGATTCAGTGTAAAGACTGAGTCTCTAGGTCGGATATCGTATTGAAATTTATCAACAGAAGCCCCATTTGCATCGTACAAGTTGATTTTTTCTCGTCGTTTACTCAAGCCATAGCCCAGATCACCATTTATTATATTTTCTAGTTCTGGAAATGCTTTTGAAAATTTAGCAGTATCCTGACAAATAATCGCATACCCTTTTCCTGAAATCGAAACAGGAGGCAATTGGTATTTATTTCGATTGTCTGCTACGAACCAATTTTGTAAGCTAACGGCTTCTCTGGAATGGTTGTACAATTCGATCCAATCCCCCGTCTTATTATTATTACAGCTAATTTCATTGATAATGACGACCCCTGTTAATGGATTGATTGCTTTTTCAAATACCGCTCGTAAGGTAGATACTTCATTCAGTAGGGCAATGGTCAATTCCCTTGTACCGTCTAATAACTCTACGCCTTCCCAATGAGAAAAACGATACCCTAAGTCTGGTTCTGCTAAGAGATGGACAGGGATTTTTTCAAAATACGTACCGGAGAAATTATCTCCAGAATTGATTTCTAAATTTCTATTTAAAATAACTTTTCCACCAGCGGAAGAGGTAAGATTCAAGGAGACTTGATTGCCTACGTTGAACTTATCCATCAAGTGCATGCGAACATGGTCAGGTCGTTCGATGGCAAAAGTTTTCATCGTGTTCACCTCTCTATTCCAAGTTTTAGCACTTAAATCCCAGCGTTTAAGGTGCTTAGGCATTTCAGGTAAGAGGCGCTGATAATGCTTATCAATTAAGCGCAACGCTCGTTCAGACCTAAAAGAATGATTGATATGGTCTGCAAATCGAGTAATAAAAGCTTGTTTGAATTCCTTATTCTCCAATAAGTTTCTAAGGATAAAAGTACTCCACGGTGGATTGGGCCAATGGGGTCCTCTTGGTTCCGTATGGAATTCAAGGCTATTTTCTTTATAAGCTTTGGGGTCATGTAATCCAAATCCCCAATCCGTATCATATAAAATCCATCGCCATTTTCCCCCTTGCATTTGAGGTCGCCAGAATTTGATATTTCCACCTGCATCCACATTATCAAAATAAATCTCGGCGATTTTATAGTCCATAAAATTTTCTACATCCATTTGGGAGTGGATATAGGCATAATTTTCTGGAAGACTCATATCATTGTCATCTAGAAAATCTAACATCTTTTGATAATGCTTCTTACTTCCTCGCTTTCTCGTAAATTTATGCTCTATCAAATCCATACTATCCTTATGGTAGCCCCACTCGGACTCAAGAAAGTAGCGATTTACTTTCTCTCTAATATGATAAATCCCCCAATACTGTCCATTGATATAGACCTGCGCAGGGCGGTCATCTTGGGTTTCTATATCCCATTTATCCACCAAATCCGTCATAAATGCATCCCTGAAATGAGATTTCCCCCAATCACTTCCCGAGTTTCTTAACACCAAGAATTTAAATTTCTTAGCACCATTCTTCCCGAATAACTTATGTCGAATTCGCTTTTTTCCATACATATCCCGACAGACAAGCGTTATGGATTTTTGAGGGAATAAACGACTCATACCCCCAAATAATCTAAAGCCCGTAGGACTTCGGAAGACGCATTCTCCATTATCTTCAAAAATTTCCGTATTGATATTTCTTTCAGATTTGCTCCAGAAATTAGCCCCTGGCATGCGCCATAGAGAATCTATGGCATCAGGACCATTCATAAATAACCCAACTTCTGGGTCAAATAACATCCACGGATCTATGGTAATAGAGACGGTTGGAAAAGTCGAGGGCGGTTCATTGATAAAGTAGGAATGCGCTGCTACTTTGCTATCTTTTCGACCTTTAAAGGCTTTTGCTCTTAAAACAGTCGTTTCTTCTATTAACAACGGAAATTCGTATAGGGTAGATTTCTTTGTTGGAGTTGTTCCATCTAGGGTATAGTATATCTCAGCGCCTGGAGAATTTAACTCCACAACCACTTCTTCTGCATAAAAACCACCTTGCTCAGAGAACTCTATTTCGACAGGAATGTCTGGACGAGGAACTTGGGCATCTTGGCTACTGCCCATAAAGGCAAGCCCGAGCAGCCACAGTGAAGTAAATAACCTTTTTAGTTGTATCGTTCGTACAAAGTGCATCTCATTCTTTTTTCCTAGTTCCAATTACTGCGGTGCGGCACTTTTTAAGATTGATGTTTCTAGTGTTTGGAACCTATTAGAGATGGATTCAATGCTTTTCATACCCTCAATTAGGTATTCAAAACGCACTAAATCCGTTTCTCATAGTTTGTTTACTTTTATAAGCCTAGTATAGCCTAAATTGAAACCTAAAAATAAGAGAAATTTTGTTTCGAGGAAAGAAAATAGGAGGAGTAGATGGGAAAAATAGGAGATTTTGACAGAAATGGGCGGGTGGACGAGTTGCGAGTGGCGGGTGAACACACCCGCAACTCGTTCACCCGCAACTCGAATCAATTATCCTGCTTCGCAAACACCTTCTTTAATAAATCAGAAGTTCTAGCAGAAACATTGGACCTAATATTGGCTTCTTCTTTTTCCACCATAGAAAATAGTCCCTTTAATGCTTGTCCCGTTACATACTCATCCAAATTTGGGTTGGCTTTAGTAATAAAAGGGATTTTGTTGTAAGCATTGACCGCATCCGACCATAGTTTTCTAGCCTGTACCTCATCCAAAGACTCTTGAATCACCGGATTAAACGCATTGGTTAAATCAGTCAAGGTTTTATCTTGCAAAAAGGTAGTAGCCGCATTTTTATTGCCCATTAAAATGGAAGTAGCATCTCCAATAGACATTTGCTTAATCGCATTTACGAATATCGGTTTCGCTTTTTTAGCCGCACTTTCTGCCCCTCTATTCAACTTTTTGACTAATTCATTTTCCAATTGTTTGAAGCCTGGGATATTTTTCAATTTATCCGTAATCTGTCGAGCCTCTGGTGGTAATAAGATTTTATAGGGGCTTTCGAAGTACCCATTTAAAGCCGATAATTGGGTGGCCCCTTTACCAATACCAATTTCTAAGGCTTCTTTTAAGCCATTCGCAATTTGACCATTGGTTAGGGGAACTGCCTTGGTGACATCTTGCAGCACACTGCCCAATTGCCCTGGTGA
Source organism: uncultured Saprospiraceae bacterium (assembly GCA_937973995.1). Lineage (GTDB taxonomy): Bacteria > Bacteroidota > Bacteroidia > Chitinophagales > Saprospiraceae > JAFMDF01. The sequence continues at coordinate 6,803 of CALJIQ010000169.1, read as the reverse complement.
GCAAGCGGTGAAGAATAGCACCAACGCTAATACTGAAAGCTTTGTAAATTTCATTGTAATACTAATTTTTATGTGAAAGTGTGGTGGTGGGTAACTGGTGATTGGTAATTGGTGACTGGTTCAGACACAACCAACAAAGTGGGTCAACATCTAGACCAATCACCAGTCACCAATCACTATATTACCACAACCAATCAACAAACGATAGAATTTTATACCAAAGTACGAGGGTATTTGTTTTGTGGACGGGAAAAGTAATTATTAGGGTAGATTTTAATATAAAATTAACGGCTATTTGAAGAAATATCGTCTCTACGAGACTATATGAGATATTTAAGTATTTGGAAGTTTTGAGTTCATGTCTGCAAAGCAGTTGTATCTTTGTTTCTTTTTTCCGTCAGAAAAAAGAATCCTTTTCAAATAAGATAATTGTAGCATGGATAGCATCATCAATGTCATACTCAGCTTTAGAGGAACTTTCTTCACGCTTTTAGCCTTATTAGCCATCTATTACGGCGTTAAATACCTATTAGATCGACAATCAGCAGGTAAAACAGATTGGGGGATTATTCGGACGATTGTGCTATTTAGTATTATGTTGGTCGGTATTATTGCCTTGATCTTATCCTTGCCAATGAGTGATTCTTTGCGAGGGCAGGTGTCTAGTTTGATTGGTATTGTGATTTCGGCAGTGTTGGCATTGAGTTCTGCTACTTTTATCGGAAATGGCTTGGCAGGGATTATGTTACGAACGATCAATAGCTTTAAACCGGGCGATTTTATAGAAATAGACGATCATTTTGGAAGAATTACGGAAAGAGGCTTGTTTCACACAGAAATTCAAACCCAAACCAGAGATTTAACCACCTTACCCAATTTATATTTAACCACCAATCCCTTTCGTATCAAGCGAACTACGGGGTCCTTGATTTCAGGCGTTTGTTCATTGGGCTATGATGTAAATCGCTTGCTGATAGAAGAAGCTCTAATAAAAGCGGCGGAACAGGCGGGCTTGGAAAATGCGTTTGTTAGAGTAGTTGAATTGGGAGATTTCTCGGTAGTGTATAAAGTATTTGGATTAACCAAAGAGATCAAGACCATTTTAAGTGCCCAATCTCGATTGAATGGAGCGATGCTAGATTGTTTGCATGAGGCAGGTATTGAAATCGTTTCGCCTAACTTTATGAACCAACGACCAGTAGGAGAAGCGATCTTTATTCCAGCACAAATGAGTGCGGTAGAAGAACCAATAAAAGAGGAAGACGCACCTGAAAATGTAATCTTTGATAAAGCAGAAGAAGCAGAGACCTTGGAACAAGAAAAGAAAGAACTGGAAGCAAAGGAAGAGAAAATTAAGGTATTAACGGAGGAAAAAGGAAAAGTAGAAGACGAAACAGAAATTGCTTCTTTAGATAAACAAATCGCCACTCTGCAAAAAGAAAAAGAGCAGTTGGTAGAAAAGATTGAGGCACATCAGAAAGAGATTGAGGCAACGAAGTAGATAAAATTCATGAATTTTATCTACTATCACCAAATGAGGAACTTTTTAAAAGCCATATAGATTCTCTCTAACACAAACACATTTTTTGGTTCTCTGACAATTTTTGCAAAAGACATTTCTACTTACTCGTCGGTTGCCGCCGTCCGATGAGAAGAGCGTTCTCATCCGACGGCGATAGCCATCGGACGAGAGTATTGCAAAAATTATCAAAGAACCAAGCAGTCTTAAACAAAAAATCCAATCTTTTCAAAACAACTAAATTCTTATCGCATAGCACTTTTTGCCAACTAGGGGCTAGTAGCTATGCTTCCTGTATGTCTTTCCTGAATGGGTGAATTTCTTTGCCCTTATCCTTCCTGATATATTCTTATTTTTGCTAATTAGACTGAGCGGCTGAGGTTTTTAAACCACATTAGTTCACAGTAGTTGATTCACATTAGAACACAAAGGCGTTTGTACTTGACACTTGCTCTTGAACTTCAATTCTATGTGTTCTTATGTGAGAAAACTTATGTGAACTAATGTGGTTCATTCTACCCCCGCTTTTCAAAAAATTATAAATGACGGAAAAGAAACGATATTTAGTGACCTCTGCACTGCCCTATGCGAATGGACCCTTACACATCGGGCATTTAGGAGGAGCGTATTTATCCGCAGATATATTTGTGCGCTTTTTGCGGCTGACGGGCAAAGAGGTCGTATATATCTGTGGCTCAGACGAGCATGGGGCGGCGATCACCATACGGGCAAAGAAAGAGGGGACTACTCCACAGGCGATTGTAGATAAATACCATGCATCCATCAAATCTACTTTCGAGAAAATCGGAATGTCTTTCGATATTTACCATCGTACTTCTGCGCCCATTCACCATGAGACTTCGCAAGACTTTTTTAGAACGCTTTATAAAAATGGAGAGTTTTTAGAAAAAACTTCTGAACAATATTATGATACAAAGGCGGAACAATTTTTAGCAGATCGCTATATTACTGGTACTTGCCCCAAATGTGGACATACCGATGCCTATGGCGACCAATGCGAGAAATGTGGTTCGACTTTAAGCCCAACAGAGTTAATTAATCCACGATCTACGTTGAGTGGAGAAACGCCTGAGTTGAGAGAGACCACCCATTGGTACTTACAATTGGATAAGTATGAAGAATGGCTGCGGGAGTGGATTGAAAATGGCAAATTGAATGGGCAACAATTACACGATCCCAATGATTGGAAAAACCATGTTTTGGGACAATGTAAATCTTGGTTAGATGGAGGCTTGCAGCCTCGTAGCATGACTAGAGATTTGGATTGGGGAATAGATGTACCATCGGATATTCCCAATTCAGAAGGGAAGAAATTGTATGTGTGGCTAGACGCTCCAATTGGTTATATTTCTGCTACCAAAGAATGGGCAGCCAATAATGGTAAAGACTGGAAACAGTACTGGCAAGATGAAGAATCGGCATTGGTTCATTTTATAGGAAAGGACAATATTGTATTCCATTGTTTGATCTTCCCTGCTATATTAAAATCACACGGCGATTACGTATTGCCGATCAATGTACCTGCTAATCAGTTTTTAAACTTAGAAGGAAAAAAACTATCCACTTCTAAAAATTGGGCGGTTTGGGTACATGAATATGTGGAAGAATTTGAAGGGAGAATAGATGAGTTGCGGTACAATTTGATTAAAAATATGCCGGAACAACGAGATAGCGAATTTACTTGGAAAGGCTTCCAAGATTCGACCAACAATGAGTTGGTGAATAACTTCGCTAATTTCGTTAATCGAGTAGTGGTATTGACCAATAAATACTATGATGGAAAAGTGCCTGATTTTAATCCCGATCAAATCATCATTGATTCCAATAGCCAAACGGATACTTCTTTTCATGATTCGGAATTATTAGCCTTGCACGATCAGTTACAAGACTTGGGAGAACAAATTCGCAGCTATGAATTTCGAGCAGCGTTGACCACTTTATTAGGGATCTCTGCAAGAGGGAATCAATTATTACAATTTAATGAACCTTGGAAAGCGATCAAGACGCAGCCAGAAACGGTAAAGGTCGTGTTGAATATAAGTTTACAAATAGTGGCAGCTTTGAGTGTCGCCTCTCGCCCGTTTCTGCCTTTTACTTCTGATAAATTAAGAGGCTTATTGAATTTGCCGCCTATTGAAGATAAAGGAGAATTAACGGATTTACTAAGCAATTTATCAGAGGGAAATCCTATATTAGCTGCTGGACACACCATCGGCGACCCCATCCACCTTTTTACCAAGATAGAAGACAGCGTTATTGATGCACAAGTAGAAAAACTGAATGCTACTGCAGCGGCAGTTGGTGCTGCTAATGGCACTCCATATGAACCTATAAAAGAAACCATCACTTTTGATGATTTCTCGAAAATGGATATTCGGACGGGTGTGGTCTTGGAAGCGGAAAAGGTAAAAAAGACTAAAAAACTTTTAAAACTCAAAATAGATATTGGTGCTGAACAGCGAACGGTTGTTTCAGGGATCGCCGAATACTATGACCCCGAAAAGATCATTGGTCAAGAAGTATTATTATTGGCAAACCTAGCTCCTAGAAAACTCAGAGGTATCGAGTCTCAAGGCATGATTTTAATGGCGGAAAATGAAAAAGGAGAGTTGGCTTTTGTGCAACCTAAGGAGGCTTTTGGGGGTGGGTTTACTGTGAAATAGGCGTTGTGGTGTTGTGGCATTATGGTATTATGGCAGGAATACTACCATCGAGTGGTTCGCCATAAAGCCAAAACGCCATAAAGCCAAAATGCCAAAACAAACAACAATGAAAAAGACAAGAAGAAAATTTTTATGGCAGACGGGTCAAGTTATGGCAGGTGTCGGACTATTGGGCTTTTATGGCTGCGATACCGCTAAACAAGTGATTGATTCTGGTGTTGCTAAAACAAAAGACATTTACAACGACGTGACGAACAACCTGTTTTTTAAAATTTCACTGGCACAATGGTCCTTGAACAAAGCCTTTTTCGGAGGAACATTGGACAATCTAGACTTTGCGGCTAAAGCAAAAAATGATTTTGGTATTGATGCCATCGAATATGTGAATCAATTTTTTAAAGATAAAGCCAATGATCTTTCCTATTTAAAACAAATGAAGCAGCGTGCCGCAGATAATGGGGTCAAGAGTTTATTAATTATGATTGATCGAGAAGGGAATTTGGGAGATTTGGATGATGCAGCTCGAATGACGGCGGTAGAGAATCATTACAAATGGGTAGAGGCGGCTAAGTTTTTAGGTTGCCATTCTATTCGCGTAAACGCTTATGGAGAGGGTACGGCGGAAGAAGTTTCCACCGCAGCAATAGATGGCTTGGGTCGTTTATCAGAATATGCTGCTAAAGAAAATATTGGGGTGATTGTAGAAAATCATGGCAGCTATTCCTCCAATGGAGCTTGGTTAGCAAATGTAATGAAGCAAGTAGGACAAGAAAATTGTGGCACCTTACCTGATTTTGGTAACTTCTGCATCAAGCGAGGTAAGTCTTGGTCAGAATGTTTGGATGAGTATGATCGCTATACAGGCGTCAAAGAAATGATGCCGTATGCCAAAGGAGTAAGTGCGAAGAGCCATGAATTTGATGCAGACGGCAATGAGAAACATACCGACTTTACTAAGATGCTGAAAATTGTAAAAGATGCTGGCTATAGAGGCTATATCGGTATTGAATATGAAGGCCAACAACTAAGTGCGGATGAAGGCATCATGGCAACTAAGAATTTATTAATGAAGGCTGGAAAAGCCATGAGTTAGAATTAGTCATTCGTCATTGGTCATTGGTCATTCACAGAGTAACTAATGACCAATGACCAATAATCACAAATAACCTATGTCAATATTCAAATCTTTGTACTTTTTAATAGGATTATTCTTTTTCTCTGCCTGTGGTGGTGGTGATACCCCTGTTATTCCTACTACTCCTATGGAAGACCTACCAACACTTTCTATCGATGGGGGTAGTACCGCAGAAGGTGATGAAGGAGAAAAAGGACTGACTTTTACGATTAAGGTAAATGGAATGTATGAAGGAGATATACAGGTAACGTATTCTACACAAGACGGAAGTGCATTAGCGGGAATGGATTATTTGCCTATCTCAGAAACCCTTACGATTAGTAGTCCTACTACTTCTGTTGAAGTTCAAATTCCTTTAATCACGGATGATTTGAGAGAAGGCAATGAGCATTTTGAGGTGCTGTTAAATAATCCGAATAGAGCTACTATCTCCACAGGAAAAGCAAGAGGACTTATCCAGAATGACGACACTGCTATTAACGATTCGGAGGAAGGCTACATTACTCCTGAAGCATATGATGCTTGGAAAATAAAATGGGCAGAAGAATTTAATGGAGATGCGGTAGATACGGATACTTGGACTTTTGAAATGGGGAATGGATGCGATAGAGGTTTATGTGGTTGGGGCAATAATGAATTACAGCAATATTCAGATTCTCCTGAAAATGTCAGAATTGAGGAGGGACGTTTGGTAATAGAAGCTAAGCAAGAAGGTTCAACTTCGTACTCCTCTGCCAGAATGATTACCCAAGATAAGCAAGAACTGCGATTTGGTAGAATAGATATTCGAGCCAAACTCCCAAAAGGACAGGGGGTCTGGCCTGCTATCTGGATGCTGGGGGCCAATATAGATGACGTAGGCTGGCCTGCCTGTGGGGAAATTGATATTATGGAATTGGTCGGTCATGAACCTAATAAAGTACATGGTACGGTTCACTATGGTCCGCCTTCCCCAAATAATAGATTTACAGGTACTTCTAGTACAGCGCCCAAAGGAGATTTCTCGGAACGATTCCACGTCTTTACGTTGGTGTGGCACGCCAACCAACTGTACTGGTATGTGGATGACTTTCTTTATTTTGAAATTAATCCTGACAAATTAGGTAATGAAGCCTATCCTTTTAATAACAACTTCTTTTTTATTTTGAATGTAGCCATTGGTGGGAATTGGCCTGGTGATCCGGATGAGACGACGGCCTTTCCACAACGCATGGAGGTGGATTATATTCGGGTGTTTGAGCGGGAGTGATTGTGAAATTGTCGTCAGGAGACGACTATGATATCCGTCTCAAGTCTGGAGACTTGAGACATCGAAGTGTACAATCTTTTAGTCACCGATCCCGATCTTTCTAGTCTCCAGACTAGAAAGCTCTATCAAAGTCGTCTCCTGACGACATATTACAATAAAAACATATATTAAAAACACTCTTTAATCTCCAGTAAAAACGTAAAAGTCCGTTACTCC
>CALJIQ010000168.1 GCA_937973995.1 uncultured Saprospiraceae bacterium | reverse complement strand
CTAAGGAAAACCCTCAAAAACCTGCCCCCTAAAACCCCCTTGCGAGGCGGCGATAGCCGCCGAGCAAAACCAAAGAAAGTTTAGATTACAGGGTATTAAATCTTTAAAAAATGAAAAAAATATTATTCGCTACCGACCTCTCCCCCACTGCCGAAAATGCGTTTCACTATGCAGTTGGGTTAACAAAGTCGTTTAAGGCAGTCATAGACCTAGTGCATGTATACAAGACTACTTAGGCGAATTTGTCTATGGAGGTATTGATGGTAGCATTACCACTTTTGCCGTAGTTGCGGGTGCAACAGGAGCAGAGCTAAGCACTTCTATTGTGTTGATCTTGGGGTTTGCTAATTTATTAGCAGACGGATTTTCCATGTCCATTGGTGCTTACCTAGCCGCTAAAGCGGATGCAGATAACTACCAAAAACACAAAAACATCGAGTATTGGGAGATCGAACACCTACCTGCCACCGAGAGAGAGGAAATACGCACCATATACCGAAACAAAGGATTTGAGGGTCCATTATTAGAACAGGTAGTGAACGTCATTTGTAGTGATAAAGATCGATAGGTCAATGATATGATGAAAGAAGAATTGGGAATGATAGAGGATACTCGGTCGTCTTTTGCTATTGGTGCCGTTACTTATGGCGCATTTTTACTCATGGGACTAGTCCCTTTGGTCATGTATGTTTATGATTATTTCTTTTCCTTTTCTGGCATTGTAATCTCATCAAACATTTGAATATACTTTTATTTGAAATGATATTAGCATTATTATTACCCGATGTCGGAAGTTTTTAACTTTCTACAAATATAGAAACGAAGTTATCAAATAGCAGATTGTATCTGCGGTTTGTAAGAAACAACACTGAAAAGAGTAAAAGGGTCTTGTTGCTTTTAAACAAAGTTACTATTCGAGCCGAGGATACAATCCTCTACTGAGTTCATTTAAAACTAAATTGGGTTACAGATAAAATCTGCAACCATCGACGCTGTGCTTACTTCAATCATCGGAGCCCCTGAGCAAGGTATGCTGAATAATTGTCTTGTAGAAAAAAAAACGCCCAACAAAGTTGAGCGTCCCAAAGGTATATACCTAAAAAGGCTACTTGAGAAAATAGAAGGGAGGAAGGATTGACCTACAAAAGATCAATATTTTTTTATCATCATTCTGCTCCAGGGAAGTATTGGATAACCGGTTCTTGAAAAGCATAAGTCAGCAAGTCATAGGTCGTCAGGAGCCCTACCAATTTTTTCTCCTCATCCACTATTGGAATCGCATGGAACAGATTTTCTCTAAACATTCCCATAGCGGTCATTGCCGTATCTTCAGGATGCAAAGTGGCTAGTTGTTTGGACATAATTTCCTGTGCATGGATAGATTGAAATATCCTAGCATTCGTATGTCTTGCCTTGACCGTATTAAAAATCGTGAAGGAATCTTCCATTTTATAAAAATCTACTTTACTAATGATTCCTAATAGTTGACCTTCCTTATCTACAATAGGTAGATGGTGAAAATGATTCGTTCTAAAGATTTCATCCACTTTTATTAAAGTGTCATCGGGACCTAGGGTGATGATGTTTGTCGTCATTAGTCTTTCGACTGGTATGTCTCTATTGAAGCTCATATTTGTTATTTTATTGAGTGAATTATAATTTTATTGGTGTTATGGTCTTTTGGTTTTGTGGTGCTATGGTGGAGCTTACTTTTACTAAAATTTTATAGGATTTTATTCCTATTCTTGATTGGGATAACTCAACCATAAAACCGAAATACCACAAAACCATACAACCTACTCATTTAACTCGAATTAATGAATGCTATTACTATTACTCCAACACACCAGCAATCTGTTCAACCGTTTTATTATACCCATAAGCCAATAAATCGAAAGTAGTAAGGATACCAACTAATTGATCTATTTCCACCACTGGGATAGCATGAAACTTATTAGATAATAATAGATCAGCGGCTAAGCCTACCTTATCATCTGGATCTAAGGTATAGAGGGTGGGCGTCATCAAATCCTTTGCAATCAAGCTTCCCATTTTCTTTTTAGACCAAGTTTTACCAGTAGTCTGCTGGGACAAGTTATAAGCAAAACGATAGAAGTCACTTTTGCTAATGATCCCTGCCAATCGATTACCCTCATCTACCACCAATAAATGGTGAAAAGGATAGGTATCGAATTTTTCTTTGATGTCAACTACGGTTTCTTGCTTACCAACGGTAATGAGATCCGTAGTCATTATTTCTTTGATTGGAATTTCTGTGTTCATGATGTGTTTTTTTGAAATTGAAATTTGTGCTTTAACTTAAAGAGGAGGAGGCTGCCTACTGATTCTCTATATCCACCCTTATGCTGCTATGATGGCAGCCTCCATTCCAACAAACTTGCTTATGCAATTTCGATCGTCTTTGCAGACGGTTCTTTTGCTACCTCTTTTTTAGGAATGGTGATATTTCAAATCCACTCGCTCCTTGTGTTCCCATAATGACTAAATCATACTGAGCTGCCTTTTGAGCAATAGTTGGGATGGGACTTCCTCCTTCCACCAACCGATCAAACGTCACTCCTTTTGTTAACTTCGTCTGCAATTTGTTGACAATCTCTACCATGTGTTGAAAGGCTTCCTTTCTCATAAAGGCATCTACATTGACAAAAGAACCCGTCGTGCCAGGTGTATTATATATATGCACGACTGTTAAATGCCCTTTGATTTGATTGACATAGTCAATCGCATAATCCAGCGCATTGTCTGCGTTTTTAGAAAAATCTGTTGGAAATAATATTTTTTTCATGATTGTTACTTATCGTTTTATTGTTCCATTGCTCTACTGTTCCATTGACAATGAGGCCATGAGACCATAGAGCAATGGAACAATAGGAACTAAACCTTATGAAAAACCAAAATCGGAACATTACTATAATGCGCCATTTCCTTAGTGGTACTTTTCAAAAATAATCTCGAGATAAAATTTCTATGGTGAGACACCATGAGTAGCAAGTCAATTTTATTTTCCTTTATGTATTGATTGAGTCCACCAATCACATTGGGATATTTAATATTTACCAGATGAAAAGCGAAGGAGGGATCTTTATCTTGGAACAAGAAATTAAAAATCTTTTCTTCAATCACTTTGTAGGAGTGATCTTGGCTACCGATTTCAGATATATGTACAAAATGCATCGCCGCTTTAAATAGACTCGCAAAGTCCACTGCCTTTTGTAAGGTGAATTGGTCAATAGCATCATAGTCACTGGCATATAAGACATTTCTAATGCCCGTATAGCTTTCTTCTTTTGGCACTAACAATACGGGACAATGAGCAGCGGCAGACACATCTCTGGCGACAGAACCTAACAAACGAGTAGTAGAAATACTTTTACCCGTTTTACCCATCACCATCATCAAAGTGTCTGACTCTTTGGAGAGTTTGATTAATTCTCTGCCGGTCATTCCACTTATTAACCGATGGGTAATGGTCACTGCTTGTTTGATAGCAACCCCTCCTTCTCCCTCAAAAGTGGTGAAGTCTTGCAAGTCTTTCATTAAGGATTCTCGTCTGCCCATTCCGACATGAACCACATAAGGATTAGGAGCATTGGTACTAAACGTACCAGAATAAATATGGACTACTTCTACCGCAGCGTTTAGCATGGGAGCAATACTGACCGCATAAGCCAATGCGTCTTTAGAAGTATAGGAGAAGTCTGTTGGAACTATTATTTTTTTCATGATTATTTATCTTTTGAAATGTAATTGGATAGGTGTTATGGTGCTTTGGTATTGTGGGATTTTGGTAGGGCTTACCTTGATAAAAATTTTATCCATTTTTGAAATGGAAAACGCAACCATAATACCAAAGCACCATAAAATCACAACGCCTATCTACGCATCATAATGCATCACCAAAAGCGGAATTTTACTATTCAAAATCATCTGTTTGGTCATACTACGGTGGAAGAGTTGTTGGATGGTGCTTCGATGTTCAGTAACAACAGATATAAGATCAATCGCTTCTTGTTCCGCATATTCAAAAAGACTTTCCATCGCATGATCGCTCTTCAGTTTAGTGATTTTAAAGGTCAAATTCGGAGCTACTTTTTTAAATAAAGCCAATAATTCATGTTCCTCACTTTCTAAATCATAATAGTTGAAAATATCATTTTGCACTTGAACAAAATGAATTTCTGGACGATAGCCGTCTAAGACGCTCAACAGCTTTCTGATCATTGGTTCTTCACTAGTAATATCTTTATTAGTGGCAAATAATATCTTCTTGACTCCCTTGAAAGTCGTGTCTTTTGGCACTAGTAATACAGGGCAATAAGCATGTTGTGCGACATGGGTAGAGATGGTACCAAACACTTTTTCAAAAACGGTATTACTACCCGTTCTTCCCATGACTATTAAATCCGTATCTCCTTCTGATTCTTTTCTAATTACATCTCCTGCTAATCCTATTTTTAAAATGGGGGAAACGAAGGTATCCACTAGAATACTACCATCAGAAGAAGGATGATTGATGTTGGCGAATTCCTTCAATTGCTTTTCCCTATCATTATAAAAATCATCTGAAACACGATTGAGGTAAGGATAAGCAGGATCTACTTGGGGATGCAAGGAATGTAGTACCATGAAATTGGCATCTTCCTCTACGAAGGACTGCGCATATAAAAAGGCATCCTTTGAAGTGTCTGAAAAGTCGGTTGGAATTAGAATATTTTTCATTGCATAAGAGTTTTGTGATTGAATACATCTGCAAGTTCCGCACATTTAACCCTTCAAATGATGACTTTTGTCAATGAAGAAAATGATTCTTATCACTACTCTACTCTGTTCGTTTTTAGTAACTTGCGTCTATTAGGAATGAGGTATAAATAAATGTTCTTTTTTGAGGCAGTAAATTTTTTATCTTTCAAGGCACAAAAACCGCACATAGCCTAGCTACGTAAGGTTTTTTGTAACGATGAAAGAGGAAAAATTTACCAGTCAAAATGTAGATTTATTTTTAACTCATTCCTTAATTACTTGCTATGCAACTTTACCCTTATGAAAAAAATACTAGTAATTGAAGATAATCTAGAGGTAAGAGAAATATTAGAAGAAGTACTAGAACTATCTGGCTATGAGGTCCTAACCGCTGAAGATGGCACCCTTGGCGTCTCCGCCGCTTTAAAGAGTCCACCTGACCTTATTATATGTGATGTGATGATGCCCAAATTAGATGGCTATGGGGTCTTGAATATATTGAGTAAAAAACCGGCCACCGCAGATATTCCATTTATCTTTTTAACGGCTAAAGCAGATAAAACCGATTTGCGAAGAGGAATGAATCTAGGGGCAGATGATTATATCACCAAGCCATTTTATAAAGATGAACTCCTACAAGTGATCGAAACGAGATTGCGCAAAAGCGAGCGGATGAAGCAACCCTTTGATGTGGCGACTACTGGTCTAGGCTCTTTTATAGACGAAGCCAAGGGATTTAAAGAATTGGAAGAACTCTCTAATGATCGGACTACCAAACAAATCCGACCCAAAGAGTCTTTATTTGAAGAAGGGAACTTACCCCGTTACTTGTACTTTGTGAAAGCTGGAAAAATCAAAACGGTAAAGACCAATGAATACGGAAAAGAGCTAATTGTTCAACTTTTTCACACAGGGGACTTCTTCGGTTATGCGCCCTTGATTAGTGGAGAAAAGTACAGCTTCGGTGCCATCGCTATGGAAGCCAGCGAAGTCAGTTTAATTCCCAAAGAAGATTTTTTAAAACTATTGTTTGCCAACAGAGATGTCTCTTCCCGGTTGATAAAAATACTCGCTAATAATATCACAGAGAAAGAAGAACAACTCCTTAATTTAGCGTACAGCTCTGTACGCAAGCGAGTGGCCAATGCCCTCGTTGCCCTCCACCAAGATCAGCCTAAGAATAAAGGAATTGGTATTTTAAGAGATGACTTAGCTAGAATAGTCGGCACCGCTAAAGAAAGCGTGATCCGAATGCTCACCGAATTTAAAGAGGATGGGTTGCTTGAAATTAAAGGTGGCGTGATAATAATAAAGGAATTGGATAAATTGGCTACTTTACCTGTATAGGCTTTTTGATCTTATTTTTTACTTCAGGAACTAAATCTACCATTCAACGGTTATTCATACCAGAAAAGCAAAATTCGTTTCAACTAATGCAAAAACAAAATCACATATTCGTCTCGTCCGTCACTTGCTCCAGTTGGTGTATCCATCTTCGCACAAGTGGTAGGCTATATGAATATTGATAGCTTGTAATGCTTTAGCAAAAAGCCGCTTGTGTAATGTGTACGCAAGCGGCTTTTTTATTTTAAATCAACGTCACGAGCCTGACCCCTGAAAGCGAAGCGGTCTGACTCCTGACCCCTAAATGGAAAGTAAACCAGTTAGGAACTGGAGTAGTTTGCTAAACTTTCTGTTCTCTATGGAGTATGGTTCGAGTCCCTTGCTTTCCGCAAACTAAGAGCATGTATCCAAATGGTCAGGTGACTGATTGCAAATCAGTAGATGCAAGTATTAGCCCTCCGACTTCCGCCAATTAATACTTTTTATTTCTAAAAAGCTGGAGTAACTCAGTTGGTTAGAATACTTGCCTTAAATGCAAGAGGTCAATAGTTCGATTCTGATTCTCGGATCTAATTAGTTTTATTAAAAACCTAACCCCTAAATGGTATGACCCTTTGGTTTTTCATACTACCTTATCTATACTTGGAACGGGATAAAAAAGTGATTTTACAATACTGTTTAATTGTTTATTTGTTGAACTGTTTATCTAAGTATAGCTTGTAAACGAATAAACAGTTACACAAATAAACAATTAGTTCACTTTCATAATTTTACCCCATTCGCAGTGTAAATAGAAGGAATTTTTAATAACCGTCAACTAGTCAGACAATTTTTTATCTTTGCCTACTTTTTTTCAGACAACTAATTTTCCTATAACAATTATATTACTGTAAGTCATTGTTGCCTTTCTAAAAGGTTCAATCCCTATTTGGGTACAAACTTTGATCTACATTCTTTTTAGACTTTTATATAAACTATTGCATGAGGACTAAACTGTCAATGTTTAATTTTGAACTACCTGAAAAATTGGTTGCCAAATACCCAATGGAGTATCGGGACGAATCGAGGCTGATGGTGGTACACAAAGACACAGGTAAGATAGAACATCGGGTTTTTAAAGATGTCCTAGAGTATTTTGATGAGAAAGATGCTTTCATCTTCAATAATACCAAAGTATTTCCTGCTAGATTGTTTGGTAGAAAGGAGAAAACAGGTGCCAAGATTGAGGTTTTCTTATTGAGAGAGCTTAATCCTGAACAAAAATTGTGGGATGTACTAGTTGATCCTGCCAGAAAAATCCGAGTTGGGAATAAACTATACTTCAGCGACGAAGATAACAATGATATATTGATTGCAGAAGTAGTGGATAATACCACCTCCAGAGGCCGTACGATTCGATTCTTAGTGGAAGATGATGCGGATGATTTTGTGAAACACTTGGATAAATTAGGGAATACGCCTTTGCCCAAATATATCGATAGAGAAGTAGAGCCGATCGACCGAGAGCGCTATCAAACGATCTATGCGAAAGAAATGGGTGCGGTGGCTGCTCCTACGGCTGGATTACATTTCAGCAAAGAATTGATGAAGCGCTTAGAAATCAAAGGAATTGATTTTGCAGAACTGACCTTGCATATTGGCTTGGGTACTTTCCGAAGTATAGACGTAGAAGATTTATCTAAGCACAAGATGGATGCGGAATACTTCAAGATAACTGACGATGCAGTGAGAATTGTCAATCGGGCAATAGATAACAATAGCAAAGTCGTCGCAGTAGGAACTACTTCGATGAGGTCTATAGAATCGGCTGTATCTGCTACACTCAACTTAAAAGAAGCGGAAGGATGGACTAATTTATTTATCTATCCTCCTTATAAGTTTAATATCGCTAATGCGATGATTACGAATTTCCACCTTCCTAAATCTAGTGTCTTGATAATGGCCTGTGCGTTTGGTGGAAGAGACTTAATACTGAGTGCTTACGAAGAAGCGATTAAGGAAAAATATCGGTTCTTCACTTACGGAGATGCGATGTTGATTATTTGATAAATAGTATAGGTGTTATGGCATTTTGGTTTTGTGGCATTGTGGTAAATCAATTTTATAATTGAAAACTCAAGCATACTACCAAAACGCCATAAAGCCACAATGCCTAATCATATACTTAAAATCCGCTGGGAAAAGGGTTAAAATAAATCGTCCAACGTTTTTTTTTGCCCCTTCCGAGCGGATTTTTTTTATTTTGGCAGGAAATAACCTAAATAAAGTTCAAGATCAAGAACCAAGTTCAAGATCAAACTTTAAACTACCTTCAGCGGGAATGTTGAACCTATTGTACTTGAACTTGACACTTGCGCTTGAACTTAAAAATTATCGATTCCGATCTGTTTCGGAATTGGTTTTAAAACTTGGTTAAGGATCTATTGTTATGGCTGAAGATTATATACCTCCAAAACGAAAAAAAGCTAGCAGTATCGGTCGCTGGGCGATTATTACTGTGCTTTTTACCATTGCTTCAATGGTTTTATTTAAGTACTGTAAATCTGGTATCAGTTTACCTGGAGCAATAGGCGACCTGACTCAGACGAATCCTGATATGACCTATATACCAGAGGAAATGCATATCAATTATATTCCTTCGGATTATACATCACCCATTGATGAAGAGGATGCCATGGTGATTCTATCCAATCCACAACGGTATCGGCGAGATTTTGACCAGTTAATCTACCAATTCAACGTATCCTTACTGCGGCATGTGGCTAATCGAATGGACTTACCTAGTGATATCAAAGCCAATTTAGAAGGAGAATATGCCAAGCATCATGATTACTACAAAGAGTTATATTTTCAAGACTTCATCGCCCTCAGAGATACCTCTGATTCGATCAATCAACTTTGGTATGAGAATGAGTCTGCTAGTTCGGTAGAAACGCTAAATGAGGTAGCTTCTAAATATACCTGTTCCATTGTCAACACGGTCATTACTCGGTTATTAGATGCGGGCAATAGTCCCTTCGCTGCAAAGGGTAATCGAGTAGATACGCCTTGTGGTATTGCCTTACAAGAGGGCTTATTACCAACGATCAAACGATTACAAGAGAAAGCAGCCATTGATGATTTTTCTAAATCCAAGGGGATGCTAGAGGATAAAGTGGAGAAGGCAGTAGCAGAATTAGCCACCTACGAACATCAGGACCGAAAAGGTTTAAGCAAATCCCTTAAAACGAAAGTATGGGGATTCGATGTTTCTTCAACAGATATAGAAGTTTCTGCCATTAGTATTTTAAAAGTAGGATTTAAGCTAAGTGAATATTTCGACGTCAAGCTAGATAGTAAAAGTAATATCGTCACCATCACCTTACCCGAACCACAAATCCTTTCGCATGAAGTCTATCCCAAGGTGGATAAATTAGAAGTGGGCTGGATGCGAGAACTGCAGGATGAAGATTTCAACAAAAACTTTAATCTTTTAAGACAAGAATTTAGAAGAGACGCCCTCAATAGTGACATTATGGACAAGGCCAAGCAGGAGGCAGCAGAGTTAATGGATCTAATGTTTACCCCTGTGGTATCCAGTTTTAGCAAGCGGTACCAATTACAAGTAAGATTTAAAAATACCCAGCCTTCTAATACGGAATTATCTGCTGTGGAGGGTTGAGGGATTTGATGGTTGAGTCCACTCTAAAAAGTCATTTTGAGCGAGATATGCCAAATTTTAAAAATTTGGCATATCTATATTGTGCTAAAAATCAAAACTTTACAAAAAAACATTTAATGTAATTATTTCGATTTTTCATTAAAACAGACTTTTTAGAGTGGACTCAACAATCTAACAATCTAGTTTGAGATGTTAAAATATTTCTGTCAGACCACTTATTTAT
>CALJIQ010000167.1 GCA_937973995.1 uncultured Saprospiraceae bacterium | reverse complement strand
TACAGCTATGTGTTGAATCCATAAATTTTATGCCTCGCTTGCTACGCAAGCTCGGCAGTGAGGTTCTTTTAGCGGCAGCGATTTAAAGTGTTTTTTTTTTAAACGCTTTTTAAATCGCTGCCGCGAAAGAAACCTATTGCGAGGTGACGCTAGTCGCCGAGCAAACTTTTGCCAGATTTACTCAAAACTTAAGTCTCTATGTAATAGAAATTAAATTGGTGGGTGGAAAGGCAAGATAAAAATAAGCAGTTCACACAAATAAAGAAGGACCTCACCTGGAGGTCCCCAATTAAAAACCTATAAACAATTTAGCTGTATTAGAATACGATATTAAATTTAAAAAGTTTTAATATTTTAATTTTAATTCTATTGCTTTAGCCTATTTTTTCTACTTGCCGATAAAACGACCGCATTTGTCCAAATTCCTACCGATTCCAGAACATTTAGGGTTTATTTTTATTAGACTTGTTACTCTTGAAATATGAACTTTTGACATTATTACTCGACTGCTGGTCGCAGTCTCGTAATAGGGTTCTTTGAGGCAGCAATTTTATAAAATGGCTTTTTCAAAGCCATTTTATAAAATTGCTGCCTCAAAATCCCAACTTGCCGAGCTGGCGTTAGCCAGCGAGGCGATAAAATGTTTAAACTGCAAATCAAATTTGCATCGAGCAAATCTGATTTGTGTAGGAGGTTTTAAAAGAGAAATACTGCATGAATCAACTTAGAAAAATATCAATAGCTACTTTTATCATACTCACCTTATTGAGTATTTACTTTGCGCTACAGTTAAAGTTCAGTTTTGACTTTGAACAATTCTTTCCAACGGGTGACCCTGATTTAGCATTTTTCAAAGAATTTATAGAGGAGTTTGAAACGGATGATAATTTTATGTTAATCGCTGCTGTAAGAGAAAAAGGCGTATTTGAGCAATCTTTCCTAGAACAATTTCACGACCTTACCTTACAAACTAGAAAGCTACCCTATATCATTGAAAGTCAATCTTTAACCAAATTAACCCTACCGTTAAAAACACCTTTTGGATACACGACCATTCCTGCTATTCACATTGATAAGCCCAGTCGCTATGCTAGGGATAGTTTGAAAATCATGCAGGATGAACGCTTTGTTCACAACCTGATTTCGGAAGATGGTAAGGCCTTAGTCATCGCAATGAAAACAAAAGATCGTTTGGACTTACAAGACTCTGATGAGTTGATGGAAGCTATTCGTACACTTTTAACTAACTATTCTTTTGAGCAAACCCATTTATTGGGAACCGCTTATTTTCAGAGTGAATTGGTGAAGATGTCGCAACGAGAAGTCGCCGTATCGGCGGTCATCTCTGGACTATTGGTTACTTTCATTTTGTTTGTTCTGTTTAGACGACCTATCGGTATTGGTATCGCTTGTATTTCCATTGCATTAGGTATGCTGCTTTTTCTGGGTTTGCTAGGTGCTTGGGGAAGGGAGTTAAGTGTGATGTCTGCTTTGTATCCTGTGTTAATGATTATTGTTGGTACTTCGGATGTCATTCATATTATGTCCAAGTACATAGATGAATTGAGGAAGGGATTGCCAAAGAAAGAAGCCATCATTATTACCATCAAAGAGATTGGATTGGCTACTTTATTAACTTCTATTACTACCGCTATTGGCTTCGCCTCTCTTTTGAGTAGTCGTATTACTCCTATTAAAGAATTTGGCGTAAATGCTGCCGTTGGGGTAGTAGTAGCCTATATCACGGTTATTTTCTTCACGACCGCTTTATTATCCTATTTTAAAAGAGAACAACTCACCTATTTGACAGAACAGAAAAATGTATGGGAAAAGATACTAGAATATACCTACCAAACTACCGTACTACATCCTAAGCGTATAATTCTCGGCAGCATCTTACTAATAGGTATCTGTTTTTGGGGAATTTCAACGATTAGTACCAATTATCGTATGGAAAGTAATCTGCCCATTGGCGCCACCATTACAGAAGACTTCACTTTTTTTGAAGAAGCCTTTGCCGGTTTCCGCCCTATGGAAATTGCGGTGTTTGCTACAGATGAGTATAAGGCTACTGACTATGAAGTCATTCAACAAATGGATAAGATAGAACAACACCTGCATACGATTCCGTCAATTAAGTCTGTCACCTCTATTACAGCGGCTTATAAAAGTGCGAATCAAGCTAATAATCAAAATAAAGCGACCGCTTATTCCATTCCCACAACAGAACGATCTTTCCAGAAAACACAAAGGATGCTCGACCGACTTCCTGAGGGCAGCAAAGATATAATGGTCAGTAAAGATGGAAAAAAAGCAAGAATCACTACCCGTGTGCTTGACATAGGAGCTGATTCCGTCCAACAATTAGGCATCCATATTGATAACTGGATTGCTCAACACACCGATCCTTCCATCGCCACTTTCAAGCGAACTGGAACAGCCATCATTCTGGATAAAAATGCCTTGTATGCCCGCCAAAGTTTATTGGAAGGGCTTGCCTTTGCGGTATTAATCGTGAGTGTGTTAATGGCTTTATTATTCAGAAATTGGCGGATGGTATTTATCTCTCTAGTTCCCAATGTCTTACCGCTTTTGATAGCAGGTGGTTTATTAGGATTTTTAGGGATTGAATTGGAGGCAGGGGTGGCTATATTATTTGCCATTGTTTTTGGAATTGCCGTAGACGATACGATCCATTTTCTAAGTAAATTCAAGCTGGCAAGTGATAAAGGCTTAGGTATAGAGGAGGCAATTCACATTACTTTTCTAGAAACAGGGAAAGCGATTTGTTTGACTTCGGTGGTTTTGTTTTTTGGCTTTTTGGTGATGCTCTTTTCTGTGAATCCACCTAGTGTTACGGTAGGTATTATGATAAGCGTTACTTTGTTTACTGCCTTGATTAGTGACTTGTTGATTATTCCTGTTTTGATACGACTGTTGTTATAACCTAGAGGCTGTCTTGTCTCATAAGTCAAGTAAGAGAACTTGCCTATTGCACGGCAGGAAGGTTTCTGGCGAAATTAAATTTCGATCAATATTTGAGATTACCGCCAAAGCTAGGAATATTACCTGCTTCTATTTCGTTTTTCCATTTTTTCGTTTTTGAAAAAAAAGGTTTCCAAAAGATATCACACAGTTCAAGATACTTAATTACAATTTCTTTTTCGCCAATTGCCAACATTTCTTTTGCCAAAGACATATTTGGACCAAATGTTTTTAATTGAGGTGATCCTGATATTTGCCCAGCTTTAAGAAGAAATATCTTTGCGTCTTCTTTTAAATCTTGTTTTAATGCTATCCTCCCTAAAATTAAATTTGCATGATGAATTGCGTTTCCATAATTCCAATCTAATTTCCGTGATTTAGCAAGTTCAAGATATTCCAAAGCCAGTTTTTTGGCGTCATCAAGATTTCCATCTTGAAAAGCCTCTTCCATGATAGGGCGAATCTTGTAGAATCTATCATTTTTCATATAATTACTTTAAAAAATATCTTTTATTAACTTTAGACGCTATAGTGAATAATGAAAAACCTCTTATACTATTTTTTATAATTAAAATACTAATAACAAGACTATACAAGCATCCCTTAATAATATTCCATAAAAAACCAATTAAGGAGAAAGTGAAGGGATTTATAAGCCATTGAGTAAATGATTTTCTAGTATCTAACTCTTCTTCCTCAATTTGTTGAAGATGATGAGAAACCTGCAAGTCGCTTGCTTTATCCACAAGGTCAGGATATAAAAAGAAATAAGAAAGATAATTCCATAGAGTGGAGATAATCGCAGCTATAAATATGATCCAGAATCCAGTTCTGAAAATTTGCTTTAAAATCACTGGTTTGTCAAAATGGTTGTTCTTATAATCTTTAAGTGCAAAAAACAATAAAATGACATACAATAAATCTTCAATATAATAAGTGTCTTCAATATTGAAGATATAACTTACTAATCCGATACAGATACTAAGTAATCCTAGCACAAGTCCATAGTAAGTTACTAATTTTTTATAGTCTCGATTATCTAAAGCCAATTTAGTCATTTGTTGAATTAAAATTAGAAAACACCTTCATATTAAATTGAAATCTAAGAGTATTTTCTCTCACATATATATTCACAATACATTCTTTCTTATTGCTTGAATGAATATAGAAATAAAATAAAGAAGCGAAAATATTATAGATTGTATCAACCAAAGTAAACTTCTCATTTGTAAAAGCTCTTTATTTACTAGACATATTTTGAGTTATCTTTTTTGATAAACGAAACCGACTAAAAAACTTTTCAAAAACTACAAGTTGCTCCTTGGATGATACAATCAGAAACAGTTAATTTAATTATTCTAATGCCATACATGCTATTACACAAATATAGTATAAAATATCACAATTTCGTCTACATTTCCTACTGATGCAAAGAGCTAAACACTCAACTTTTGCAAAATAGCATGCTGTTTGACAATCGAATACAGATAATTCTTCTAGAGATAATTCTTGATCACTATTTATATTGGATGATACAAGAATATTTTCTAAACTTACTTCTTTGATTTTCTCATCTTTTAAATAGTCATTCCCACTAGCTGGAGTTAAACAAATTAAAATTAAAGAAAAGATTGATAAAAGGGAAAAGGTCTTTTTCATAAAAAACTTAGTTAATAGGTTATTAAATAAAAATCTTACCTAAGCGCATCTAGAATTTGCATTTTTTAAATGCAAAATATTTTACTGCTATAGATTATTACTTATGGCTATGACTTATAGATTTTAAATATGTTTTGTGGGTTGGAACATTTGTGGTATCTGGACATTTAATAAGGTCATTGTCTAGTTTTTTCAGATCTATCCGATATGCTTCAATAGTTGTTATATTATCTCGGTCTTCAATTTCATAAACTTTCAAAATAGCGCCATCTAACCCGTTATATTCATAAGGACCAACATCAATTGGTATCTCTGGAGTGTAGAATGCTTTTACTGTGATCTCGCCAAATTTATTTTTTTTAATAGCCTCAATACATTCATAGTTTAGGATAATTTCTTTTTTGCCAGTTATCTCCCATTTAGATTTCTCTAACTGGTTTTTTCTATAAAAATCAATTGTTTGGGATTTTGGGTTTTGATAGGTTTCTATATTTAAATTTGAATTTAAGTCTCTATAAATTATAACCTCAGTGGTTTTAAAGAAATGGGAATAAGGCTGGTATTTTCCTTCTATATGTGCCTCTCCTGATTCATGCCATAAAGATGCATGCCTATCAAAATAAAGTCTATTTTTCTTATTTACTAAATCTCTAATTTGTTCCATAGTAAAAACACTACTTCCAAAATTTTCTTTTAAGACTTTATCGGGTACAATTGTTATATATTCGATTATTCCTTCATGATTTTCATGTAAAGTTTGCATAGAAAAAAATATTAAAGGAATAGATAAAATGATTGAAGGGATAACTAATGATTTCATTTTCATTTTTTATAAAAATTATTAGAGAAAAATTACAACAATATATGCGCAGGTAAAAACTCATTGAGGTAATTTTATTATCTTAGACTTTTTTTTCTGCATCAGAAAACCTTTTTTCTCAAAGCAACAAATGGTTCATCAGAAATTACAGCAGCCTTATCTGAATCTATGTAGATTTCATATATTCTCATCATAATCAAAGAATGCCTTCTCAGTTTACTCAAGTACTATTTTATCTGAAGAGGTCATTGCTTCATATTAGTCAAAGTTGTCAGCAATGACCCTTTTTATTTGGAATTGATGTGTACCTTTTCCAATTTACAGTAATAGGAAAAACTATTGGGGGGAGTAGCTACATCTTTTTTCGTTCCGAGACAAAGTTGCAGATAGTGTGTCTCAAAATCTGAGACTGGGCATTTTTTTTTAGTTCACTTTATAAATTAAGTTCAAAAGGTGATTCGTAATAATAGCTTTGTCGGTTTCGGCAATAGGCAATGTCAGCCCCTAATTCCTTTAAATCATCCATCCTTCTAAAAATAGTTGCTCTTGAAATATTCATTCGATTGGCTAATTGTTCGGGTGTGCCTGTTGCCTTTCGCTTAATCAACCTATGCAGTCGCTTAATTTGTCGGAGTTGTTCCTTAAAAGTCATATTGTGTTTATTTAGATTTAGTAAAGAGATAGCTATAGCAGTACTTGACTAATGGAGTACTACCCAATAGCAATATTGTAAGTGTATAGATGGGAAAGCGTAGTCGTGAACACTACGATAAAATTAATCTCTCTATCATGTTGAATACAGCTTAGCGGATGTAGCTGCGGATGTAGCTGCGGATGTACTACCTATTAATTATTCAAGGTATGTAAGTTTTTTAAGAAAGGCAAAAATTTTAACATAGCGTAATTTCGTTGTTGATTCTACTATGAAGAATGTTTAAGTCGCAACTCGGAGAGTTGCGTTACGGATGCGTTATGCGAGTGGCATCAATTAACCAACTCCTCCTCAATAGAACTCAATACCCGAACAGATTTATCATATACTTCCTGCATAGAAGCAGAATTATCCATACCAGCAAACAGTGCCATTTCGGTAGTTTTGATAATAGAGGTGACATCCTCGATATAAGAAGGCGTAACATGTAAAGATTGGAGTTTCTCTCGCACATTGTCCTTGCTCAATTCCGATAGAGGAATGCGCAATTTATCCCCTACATAGCCCAATAAAGCTTTGGAGATTTCATCATAGAAGTCTCTACTTTTTTGATCTGTCAATAGCTGATTAGCCGTTTTTAGGCGTTCTTTAGCTACCTTTTGCGCTTTTCTACTTTTTAGTAGCGCGATATCAATATTACTGTTTTTATCTTGGGTGCGCTTGTAGAAAAAAGCACCGCCTAAAAACAAGAAAGGCAGAAAACACAAGCCATAGAATAGACCAGACTTAGAAAAAGGTTGCCCCTTTTTAGAAAAAGAAGTTTCCGTTTTAATATACCGAATATCTTTTACTTTTTCAGCAGGAATTGCAGTGATTCCCGCTGCTGCTAAGCCCGAACCTGGGCTAACGGCTATGTTAAAAGTATTGGGTTGCAGGGTAACATACTTCGCACTATCAGGATGGAAGTACGTAAAGGAAGGACGTATTTCATAATTCCCTGGTCGCTTGGGAAGCATTAAATATTCAATTTGTTTATAACCACTTAATTTGCCATTTACCTCTGTTGAATTTTCTTCTAATACCTTGGGCTCGTATATTTCAAATGCTGGTGGCAGGGCAAGAGAAGGGGGTTGCAATCTTTTAATATCTCCATCTCCACGAATCGCTAGTTTCACAGAAATAGCGTCATCTGTGGTTACTTTATTCTTACCCAAATTAAAAGCAATGGAATAATTTCCTACTGCCCCACTAAAATTATCAGGTGTTGGCGTAGGTAACTCTTTTACGCTGATTTCTAGTGGATTGGTATTGACATTGACATGTCTTACTTGGTTATTAAAGAAAAAACTATTGCGCCGCTTTTTACCAACAATGACTCCTAGCCGCAAGCCCATCGGTTCTATTGTTAATAAGCCTGTTTGCTGAGGAAATAAGGCAATCCGCTTTAGTACTTTGGTTGTGTATTGTACGCCATCAATGACCTCTCGAATCACCCGTGTATTAAACCGCCGTACATCGTGCGCATAAAAGCCAGCGTAGTCTGTTTCTTTTACGATGTCATAGTTTTCTATATCAACTGTGGTGTACAGTTTATAGTTAACCATTACCTGCTGCCCTACATATACCTCACTAGTATCTATTTCTGCTTTTACATATAATTGCTCTCCTCCTGCGCCTCCCTTAGCTACCTGCTTTCCTTTGAGTACTTGAATACTTATAGGTTTTGAGCGCATTACTTTACTATTCACAATAACAGAAGCTGCTCCGATTTTATAAGTTCCAATTTTCTTAGGTTGAAGCGTATACGAAAAGCCTTGTTTGCTAGAACGTGCACCATTCACAATGCTGATACTGTTAGAAGTAGCAGGACCACTAACTACTTTGAAGCCATTAAAATTTGGTGCTTTGAAATTGCTTCCTTGTGCGTTACTCAGCGTAAAGGTTATTTCTACGTATTCGTTTTCTACGATCTGTTTAGCATCGGTAGTCGCTTCAAAACTAATCTGTGCTGATAGCAAAGCAACATGAAATAAGGAAAGAAATAAAAAGGGTATGGAGTATTTCCAATTCCGCTTTATGGAAAAAGAAAACATGAATTGTGTTTTATAAAATTTAGTTGCGTTGAATAAAAGATTTTTTGACAAATTACGTAAAACCATACAATCCGCAAATCCTATTGGCATCGAGCCAATAGGATTTGCACAAGGGATTCTAAAGGGGCAACTGAGGCGTTGCCTCAGTTGCCCCTTTAGAATCCCTTGTGCCCTGAAATGGACTCGATGTCCATTTCAGGGCAGGGATCGCAGACTTTGTCAAAGAACCGTATTAAATAAGATGTCGGACACCTTTTGAAGGTGTCCGACATCTGATCAAACAAAATTACAAAATAATCTCTGCGCCTCTGTATCTCAGCGTTCTTTTATTAATTAGTACCAAAAATCTTTTCCAATTCTTGCTCTAATTGGGGACCTCGCAATTTACTAGCCACAATCCGCCCGTCTTGGTCCAATAGAATGGTATGTGGAATAGAACTCACATCGTACATCAATGCCACTGAATTCTTCCACCCTTTTAAATCACTGATATGGTGCCAAGGTAAGCCGTCTTGCTTAATTGCTCGTTCCCAAGCTTCCTTTTTTCTATCTAGGCTCACCCCTAAAATTTCAAAGCCTTTGTCTTTGTATTTTTCATAGACCTGCTTTACATGTGGATTTTCTCTTCTACAAGGTCCACACCAACTAGCCCAAAAATCAACCAAGACTACTTTTCCTCTTAGGTCACTCAAACTTAAGGAATCTCCTGCGGGAGTTATTTGAGCAAAATCAGGGGCTACGGCGCCCGGTAAAAAGGCACCTGCTAATCCGATTTTTCGCTTCATATCCGCAATTGCCACAGGGTGGTCTTTTTCATATTTACTCAATAAGCGTTTTCCGTATAACATATAATTCGGATGACGCAATCCTTCCAATCCAGCTACCACTCCAGACAATGCCAATTGGTGCATGGACGTTTTAGCAGGAATCTTTCTAAGCAGATCGTCAATATATGATTGGTGCAATTCTTTTTCTATCTTAACACTACTAAGCGTTCTTGTATATTCTTTTACCGACTCATATACCCACGGGTTGTGTTCGTACAGGTCATTACTAAAATCAACGAATCGAAAAAACTCATTGGCAAAATAATCCACTTCGTCATAGTATCCTTCTTGATTATTTTGGTAAGATAAATAGGTGTTTAAAGCTGCTATTTCTGTTAAGATTGGATAGCGACTACCATAGGATTCCATTAGTTTGATTCGCTCTTCATCTATTGCTGCTAAGCCAGTAATTACTTCTTGCTGTTTCTCAACACTATTCCGAGTTCTTTGATAGGATTGTATCAAGTTTCCCGTTTTTGCTTTCAGTCTGCCAATTTCCATTTTCAATCGCTCGTACTCAAAATTAATTTCGGAGCCTTCTATTTTTGACTGGCTAAAATTCTTGCAATCCCCTTTGACCAAAACGTTTTCTTCTCCTCCTCCCACAATAATGGGCTTTAATTGTTTTGGATTATTTCCCAGATAAAAAAATTGCTCCTTGTTAGGTTTTATTTTAAAAACAAAAGCGCCTTTTTTATTTCTTTTTGCCGTTTCTAATTGGGTAAATCCAAAGCCCTCGAATTGGTACAAGTGTATTTCTTCTACAGATTCACAATTCTCTACTTGACAAGTTAGCACTACGGTCTCGGCAGGACTGCCCAAAAGATAGAAGCTAGAAAAAGATAGTAGAAAGGATAGGATATAATTTTTCATTTTCTATGGATTAGCTCGGTATATTAGCTCGACGGCTATTCGCCAACGAGGTCAAATACAACAAAGGTAATTGCGGTAAGAGGCAGAAGCAAGCAGTTTAATCAATTGTTAACATCCAAGTCTTCCAAAACGCTGAATAGCAGTTGTAAATCTTCAAAAAACTCTCTGACTAACTCAAAACTGACATTAGATCGAAAGATTTCGGGCTCTAAAAGGTCTTTGGGTTCTGTCACAGCGATATAAACCAAATTATTGATAAAAGACACATAGATTTCTTTCTGTGTTCTTTTTCTAAAATTCAATAAAGCATTTTGCATATCCCAGGAGAGAATGTGTTCCACCTGTGCGCCTCTACTTGCTAAAGTGATGAAGGTCTCGCTAAATTTTCTAGATACATCATCCACTCTTTTTCCTCCTTTGAAGTAAAACTGTTTTACGGTTCGAGATTGATATTGTTGGTAATCTTTTGGTAAAACGATAATTCTTCCTTTTATATTTTTATCTCCATAAACCCCTCTCAAAAAGACCCCTTTAAAAATATAGTTTAGTCGATTTCGAACCTTTGATAATTCTCGCACATGCAACTCACATAGCTCAAAAACCAATTCTCGATAGCTACCTTGTATGTGATCTTCGCCTTCATAAAAAGGCGCATCCGTTGCAAACAATTCACTTTTTAAAAACTCTGTTTTAGGAATTTTCTTTTTGGCAGTATAGGTCAAGGTACCGTAATTCACCTCATCATCAATAAAATCCATGATCAGGTTCATGATGTTTGGTTTAAAGGTTACCTTAAACTCTCGCATCTTATACAGTAAGTACGCAATATAAAACCCAATTAAGATGAGCATAATGAGCGTAATCGCCAGTATATGCACATAAAACTGGAGAACAAAAACGAGGATCAGAAAAATAGAGGATAGAAAGAGGAGTGTCAGCAGCCTTTTACGCCGCCGTTCCATACGAAGTAGTTCTGGATGAATGGTATGATTATAAAAGAGCCTAAAATCTTGTAGTCGCTCCATCGAAGGTGAAAATTCTAAATTCCAAATTCCAAACTTCCAAGTGTTGCATATTGGAATTTGGAATTCAAAGTTTGGAATTTTATTTTAATTAGCACTTTCCGTTTTAATCTGGCTTAGATATTCGGACACTAACTCGTCGATAATATCTCTTAGGTAAGCTTTTTTCTCTCTAGCAATCGTCTTTAATTGCTCTAATTTTTTACGTTCCATCGTGATCGTCAAACGCTTTTTAAGGGGAGTTGAAGCATATTTAGTCTCGTAATTTCCTTCAGAGGTTTTGCGAATAAGTGCATCTAAGCCAATGACTGGCTTTTTAGTAGGCTTTTTGGTTATGGTAGTCGAAGTCTTTTTCTTTTGCTGATTGCTTTGTTCTTTATCTAATGCGTCAGAAAATAGGGTTTCTAAATCAGAGGTAAAGTTTTTAGAACTAGATCGTCTTTTAACCCGCCTAGTGGTGACCTTTCGCTTCTCTTCTTTTGGAGTAACGTTCTCTCGTTCTTTTACCGCTACTTCTTGCTTTTCTACCAAAAAGGGACTCATCCCTCCGATAACAGGCTCTCCAAACAAGCTCTCTAATCCCGCCTTAAATTTTTTCTTACTCAATGTGTATAGTTTTGGAGTTATAGAATTGGTCTTTGGTTGTTCGTATTTGGTCTTTAGCAATTCTACTAAAAACGAAACACCAATGACTAAAGACTTCTTTTACACTTCCACCGTTTGCTCCGTTCTTTCCAAGATTTCATGACACAATGCCAAATAATCTACTGCTCCAGGACTTCTCTTTTGATAAGAAAAAATATCCTTGCGTTGAGCTGGTGCTTCTGCTAAGGCTACATTGTCTCGGATGTATGTCTTAAATACTTTCTCTCCAAAATATTTTTTAATCGTCTCTACGACATCTCTATTTAAAACTTTTCTATGATCGTACATGGTCGCTATCACTCCACCAATTTCCAATTTTTTATTCAAACGGAATCGAACCTTATCTACAATTTGCTTGATCTTAGCTAAACCTTGTAGTGCCAAAAATTCCGTTTGTAGTGGAATATATACATAGCGACTACTCGTTAGTGCGTTAAGCGTCAATAAACCTAAGGATGGAGGACAATCAATAATCACATAGTCGTAATCCTCAATAACGACTTCTAGCAATTCTTTTAAAATATACTCTCTGCCAGCCTCATTGATTAATTCCATCTCTGCTCCCGACAAATCGAGTGTGGAAGTCACCACATCTAACCCTTCTTTCACCGTATAAGGTACTAATTCTGATTCTCCCCTAAGTGCTTCATAAATAGAAGATTTTTGACGAGGTATGCCCAAAGAGAGAGTTAGATTGGCCTGTGGGTCTAAATCCAATAAAAGTGCTCTTTTGCCTAATTCTACTAAGCCTGCACCAATATTAATAGCACTAGTGGTTTTGCCCACACCTCCTTTGTGGTTTAGTAAGGAAATTACAGATCCCATGTTGATTGTTAAATTGGTATGAATGAATGGCGAGAACAATTGATTCTCACAGTATGTATCCTTTTGAATCCGTAACCATACGGTTAGGTTCAGTAATTATCATTCAGGATTGATGTGTGTAGTATTCCTACAAAGATATTGAAAATATTGTAGAAAAGAATTTTATCTACTTTTATTATGCAGAAATTTTGCCATTCTTCGCAGGTAGGTATTAGGCGGACGTATAAAAGCTATTTAATTTTAGTTCTTAAAGGTCAGAAGTATTCAATGTGGCAATTTACTCCTCAATAGCCCATAGACAAACGTGCCAAAAAGCGCACTAGCAATGACGACTAGGATAATCCAATAGCCATGCCCAACTAAGGTATATAATGGTCCAGGACAAGCCCCTGTCATCGCCCAACCTAGTCCAAATAAAGTTCCACCTAATAAGCTAGCCATATACGTTTTAGGCTTATCTGCAAATTGAATAGCCTCCCCATTACTATTTTTTAATCCTCCTCGTTTTATCCATAGATGCATCAATACACCAGCTACTACTGCTACCCCAATAATCCCGTACATGTGGAAACTTTGAAAGCGAAACATTTCTTGTATTCTAAACCAAGAGATCGCTTCTGATTTGGTCATCACTATTCCGAAAAGGATGCCTGTTAATAAGTATTTTAATAAACGCATGATATTTATTTGGGAATCGCAGATTCCGCTGATTATTGAAGGATTTCGCAGATGAGATGAAAATGACGGAATTGATTTTATCAGATTTATCCTATTAGTACATTAGCTAAATCTGCAAAAATCAAGTTTATCTAGAAAATCTCATCTGCGAAATCAAAATAAAGATCAGCGGAATCTGCGATTCAAAGATTCAAAATAATAGGCAACAACAAATGAGTCATTAACAACCCACCAATAAAAAATCCAATGACGGCTACCAAAGAAGGCAACTGCAAATTGGATAAGCCCGTAATGGCATGCCCCGAAGTACAACCACCTGCCCAACGAGTGCCAAAGCCTATCAAAAATCCACCTAGCACCATGATGATGATTCCTTTTAAAGAAGCTAGGTTTTCAAAATTCATTAAGTCGTGCGGGATAAAGCCTAAGCCCTCCGAAGTAGTACGTGGGGTACTAACGCCCAATGCAGCTAAATCATTAACCGTAGCTTCGCTAATCTGAACAGGATTAGGACTACCTAAAAAATGAATCGCTAAACCACCCCCAATTACAGCCCCAATAATAAAGGTCAGTAACCAGTCATGGGACTTCCAATCATAATTAAAATAAGAAGCGACACCGCCTGCCCCACCAATCGAACACAAGGCTCTAAACGAAGAGGACACGCCAAATCGCTGTCCAAAATAAATTAATAGGAACATCACAAAAGCAATCATCGCTCCTGAGACGGACCAGTGCCACGGTTGGCTGATGAAATCTAACATAGCTTTAATTTTGAATTTTGAATGAATGAATTTTGAATATCCTACTATTCAAAATTAATCCTCTTCTTCCTCCTCCACATTAGTCTGCAACACATTTTGATATTTACGCCCTTTAAAGGCATCTTTATTTCTATAAAACTCAACCGCTTGGTGAACATCCATAAATTGGTTTTCCTTGCCTAGCATATCCATAAAACCCGATTTATGAAACAAATCTCGTACAGGTCCACGCACGCCTGTTATATATAATTCCACTTCGTTTTTTTCCAAAAATTGATGAATTTCTTCTAGTGCATGTAAGCCCGTAGAATCCATACTAGTAATGCTCAATGCATTTAATACAAACACCTCCAATCTATCTTTTTGTTCATTGACAATGCCTTCAATGGTGTCTTTAAAGTACTGGGAATTACCAAAGAAAAGTTGGGCATCGAAACGAAAAATAACAATACGGTCCATTTGTTCGGCATTGGGAAATCGAGATACATTTCTATAAAATCTAGTATCCGGTATTTTACCCAGTACCGCTATATGAGGGGTGGCAATTCTAAACAATACCATTAAAATAGATAATACCACTCCTGCCAAAACGCCGTACTCAATATCCAGCACTAAAGTAGCAAAAAAGGTAAAAATCATCATCGCAAAATCCCCTTTATGGGTTTTCCATAAATGGATGGCTTCTTTATAATCAAACAATCCCATAACGGAAAGAAGAATAATTCCAGCCAATACAGCAGTGGGCAAATAGTAAAATAGTTGCGTTAGAAATAAGAGAGAAATGGCAATTAAAACAGAAGTGATAATGGAAGACATCCCCGTCTTAGCCCCCGCTTCATAATTAACGGCTGAACGACTAAAACTACCAGAGGTGGGAATCGCTTGAAAAAAGGCACCTAACACTTTTCCCATCCCCAATGCCATCAATTCTTGGTTGGCATCCACTTTATGATCTTGGCTTCTTGCTTCTAACACTTTAGCAATACCTAACGATTCAACAATTCCAATTATGGTTACAGTCAGAACTGTTGGAAATACTAATTTGATATTTTCTATGGACCAATCAGGTAATCGAAAACTGGGTAAGCCTGCTGGTACGGCCCCTACTATATCAATGCCTTGTTGGTCTAGGCGAAGTTGCCAAACCAATAAAATACCTGATACCACAGCTATCAATGCCCCTGGAATAGCTTTATTGATTTTTTTTAAAAGAAAAATTAAGCCCATTCCGCTCATACAAAGCAAAAAGGTAGGCAGATGCGTTTGTCCGATATTCGTAAAGGCAAACTCTATCTTTTCCACCAGACTTAGTTCTCTAGGAATCGAAAATCCCAATAAATAGGATAACTGACTGACGGAAATAATAATAGCCGCCGCAGAAGTAAAACCAGCAACTATGGGATGGGATAGAAAATTGACCAAGAAGCCTAAGCGGATGATGCTCAGTGCTATTTGAAAAAATCCAATCAACAATCCCGTTAATAAAACAAAGGATATATACGCAGGTGAAAAGGGTTCTGCAATCTGACTAATGCCTGCTAACACCAATAAAGCGGATACAGCTACAGGACCAATAGACATCCGTCGAGAAGTACCAAGCAAACCAAATAGCAACAAAGGAAATAGTCCTCCATACAGTCCGTAAATAGGCGGCATACCTGCTAATAAGGCATACGCCATCCCTTGTGGCACTAACAGAACAGCTACTGTCAGGGCAGCGATAAAATCTGCTTTAAAGGTTTTTTTATTATAAGAGGGGAGCCATTCTAGAATAGGTAGGTATTGCTTGAAATCCATGTGCATGAGTCATTGGTCATCAGTCATTGGTCATCAGTCATTGGTGTAGTTGACCAATGACTAATAACTACTGACTTTATTTACCTACGGCTGGCATTTGACATACTTCATCGCCTTTTTTTCCACACAAGTCACACTCTCCAATCTTACTTTTTAGCATTGGGTTATTTTGGGCACAAGTCCCTCTAAATTCTTTTCCAATGGCTATTTGGCGAATATTAATTAACAAAAAAGACAATCCAAAGACTCCGAAAATGATAGCGAAAATAAATACGAATTCCATGTTTAATAAGTATAAATTCGAATCGCGAGTTAAACTTTAAACTACTGCCTCGCTTGCTTCGCAAGCTCGGCAAATTGGTTCTTTGGAGACAGCGTCAGCCGCCGAACAAATCAAATCTAATGCGTTATTTTAACTGGCGATTCGCATTATAAGATATAAAATAAAAGGTATACTGAACTCGGGATAAATATCCGATTATCCAATACTGTTTATTTGTTGAATTGTTGAACTGTTTATCCAAGTGTAGCTTGTAAACGTATAAACAGTTAAACAAATAAACGAATTATCCATTTTCGGTAATTTATCC
>CALJIQ010000166.1 GCA_937973995.1 uncultured Saprospiraceae bacterium | reverse complement strand
GACGAAGAAATAAATAACTTACCCAAATTTTGTCTCCCGCAAAGTATCGCCGAGGATACGCTAAGGTACGCAAAGCTAGACCTTTTACTAACTTAGCGTACTTTGCGAAACCTTAGCGATCCTTTGCGAGAAATACCTATGGGGGTAGGTTATTTATTGCCGAAGCCCTTAATGCGAAAACCAGATTACAAAAGTTTTAAAAACTTTTGTAATCGTCATTTTTGAGATACTTTCATTTCAATAAAAAGCTCCCTAAATTATCCAGTACTGGAAAGTCACTGAATAAGAAAGCCACCCCAGATACCTGTTACTAAAATTCCTAAATAATATAACGATGAATAGGATGACAAAACAATTGAGCACAACACTACTGCTAGTATTGACCATTACCTGGGTCATCGGTCAAAGCGGTAGAACGCCTGCCCCAGCGAAAAATGGAATGGTTGTGAGTAGTAATTATCTAGGGTCTGAAGCAGGCATTCAAATATTAAAAAAGGGAGGGAATGCGGTAGATGCTGCGGTTGCAACTGCTTTTGCATTGGCAGTTACCTTGCCTTCTGCTGGTAATATAGGGGGCGGTGGCTTTTTAGTCTATCATGGTGCTGATGGTGATAAGACTTGTTTCAACTTCCGAGAAAAAGCACCTGCAAAGGCAACAGAAACCATGTACTTAAATCAAGATGGAGAGTTGATAAAAGGGTCTAATCACTTCGGCACTTTATCAGTCGGCGTTCCTGGTACCGTGGCTGGCTTGTGGAAAGCCCACCAAAAATATGGTAAACTTCCTTGGAAGGACTTGGTACAACCTGCCATAGATTTGGCAGAAAAAGGACACCCTGCCTCTTGGCGAGACCAACCTTTTTTAAAGAGACTACAAGAACAAAAAGATAAATTATATGAGGGATCTAGAAAAGCATTTCTGAAAAACGGAAATACTTTGTATGAGCCAGGAGAAAATTTCAAACAGTCCGATCTAGCGGCTACCTTAAAGCGTATACAAAAAGATGGTAGAGATGGTTTTTACAAAGGAAAAACCGCCAAGATATTTACCAAATTCATGAAGAAGCATGATGGCCTAATTACCAAAAAGGACTTAGAAGAATATGAAGCCGATGAGCAAGAGGTAATTCATGGTACCTATCGAGGATATGATGTATATGGCATGTCTCCGCCTAGCTCTGGGGGCGTAGCGGTTGTGGAAATGTTGAATATTTTAGAAGGGTATAATTTAAAAGAAATTGGGCATAACTCCGCTTTGTACTTACATCTACTAACAGAAGCCATGCGAGCAGCTTTTGCGGATCGTGCAGAACACTTAGGAGATCCCCGCTTCAATCCTAATATGCCATTAAAAGAGTTAACGTCTAAAGACCATGCAGCTAAAATACGACGATCTATTGACTGGTATGCTGCTACGGAAAGTGACTCTTCTAAATTCAATCAAGTTATTTTTGAAGAAAGTGAAGAAACCACCCATTTCTCTGTGGTAGATGCTGAAGGGAATGCTGTTTCCATGACCTATACTTTAGAGTATTCTTATGGTTCAGGGATCACGGTAGATGGTGCTGGATTTCTTTTAAATAATGAAATGGGAGATTTCAATCCGATTCCAGGTACTACTACCCGAACAGGATTAATTGGTACCAAGCCCAATTTAATCGCTCCTGGAAAAAGAATGTTATCTAGTATGTCTCCTATGATAGTTGCAAAGGATGGCAAACCTGTAGTCGTAGTGGGCAGTCCTGGTGGACGAACCATTATCAATACCTCCCTGCAAGTGATTTTAAATGTGATCGATCATGGAATGGACATCGCTCAAGCCATAGAGGCTGGTCGTATTCACCACCAATGGTTACCTGATGTTACTAGGTTTGAAAAATTCACTATCAGTCCAGATACCAAACGCTTGTACGAAATGATGGGGCATGAAATTCAATATCGAAATACGATGGGTCGGGCAATGGGAATTTATATTGACCATGAAAATGGGTTATTATATGGTGGCGCGGACTCCCGTAGTTTTGATGGGAAGGCAGTTGGGTATTAGGATTGAGTGCGTGGCAAAATTGGTGCTAGGACTTCCGTTCTTCTTAGCCTAACCACTATCGCCTGGAGACTTGATATATCGAGTGATGAAGTACGATCTTCCGAGTCTCCAGACTCGAAAGATATATCATAGTCGTCTCCTGACGACCATGCGAAAATAAATTTGTCAGAACACCTATTACAATTCACCAATCGATAATTGCAATTCACCTGAATTAGGTAGTGCCATCCTTAGAATGCTACCATATTTGTCTCATCAAAAAGATTTTCACCATTCAAAAATCACCCAAGATGAGAAAATATCTATTATCCTTACCTATTCTAATTTTAGGAAGTATCTTTTCTTTACACGCCGCAACCTCTTCCACGGAAGACCTTTCTACTATATTTCAAAAGCTAAATGGTTATGAAGAAATGATCTTAACGACCAATCTGGATTCACTAGTTCTAAACAAAAAGAAAGGAGTTTATCAGACTGCCAAGTTAGTAGTAAAAGGAAAAAACCAAGACCAGTTGGAGATGGAGATCTCCATAAAAGCTAGAGGAAAATTCAGAAGAAGAACTTGTGGGTTACCCCCCATCAAATTCAACTTTGCTAAGTCTGATTTAAAAGCAATGGGCTTAGTCAAAAATTACGATAAATTAAAGTTGGTTACCCACTGTGAAAACGAGAAAGATTATGAACAACATGTATTAAAAGAGTATTGGGCTTATAAAATGTTCAATACCATTACAGAGGATAGTTATCGAGTAAAACTTTTTAAAATTACCTATATACATGAAGCGGCCCCAAGTAGAACCATTCAAAGTTATGCGATACTATTGGAGAATTCCCAAGAATTGGCAGAGCGATTAGGGGGAGATATAGTTCCTCAAACGTATGGCATCACACCTGACCAAACGACGACAACCTCTTTTGACCAAACCATCTTTTTCAACTATATGATCGGGAATACCGATTGGGCATTAAACGTTCAACGCAATCTTACTTTGATACAAAAAGATGGCGAGCAAAAATATACGGTCATCCCTTATGATTTCGATCAGTCGAAATTAGTGGATGCGCCTTATTTAACAAAATCTCCCCTCATAAAAGAGATGAAGGAAGATAACCGACATGCCATTGAACGCTTATCTTCTGAAGAGGCATTACAAGCCCTCACAGCTTTATTTAAAGAGCATAAGACTCAGTTCAAAACCTATAAAAAATGTCCTTATTTAAAGAAAAAAATAAAAGGAGAGATTACGTCTTATCTATATTCCTTTTTCCTAGATTTAGGGGATAAGCGAGGTTTGCGTTCTGAATTGCTAGCAGCTCGATGATTTTGGATTATACTAGTTAAGGTTGATTAGTTGACTAATTATTGATTATTGATTATACGCATTACGCTTATATCACACCACACTACTGTACACTTTTTGAAATCGCTGCCTACGGCAGCGGGACTATAGATTTTCTGCCCCCAAAAGACCCTTTCCCGTCACGTAGCATAGCGGAGTGACGGGTTTTAAAAAAAGTGTACAGTAGTTTGATATCACACTAATAATCAGTAATTAATAATCAATCAACTTTTTTGCCTAAAACAGTATGGGCAATAAGCAAATCAGATTGGCATCGAGCCAGCCAATCTGATTTGCACAAGTTTTTACACCGTAACAGGTACTTTAATTTCCTGCATCCAGCCATAGGTATCCGCTACCTTTCCTGCTCGTAAGCCATCAATTTCGGCTTTCAACATATTTCCTATTTTCCTTTCTGCGACAGGAGGAAGGGTCATTTTAGTATCATTATGGGTGATGGAAGCAATATGAGATACTACCGCTGCGGTACCTGCACCAAATGCTTCTTTCAATTGTCCATCCAAATA
The DNA here is from genome assembly GCA_937973995.1 of uncultured Saprospiraceae bacterium. GTDB lineage: Bacteria > Bacteroidota > Bacteroidia > Chitinophagales > Saprospiraceae > JAFMDF01. Next base: position 5,077 of record CALJIQ010000166.1, on the reverse strand, counting down.
AGCCTCCACTATTTCATCTATGTAAATATCTCTAGCTTCTGTTTTGATTCCTTTACTTTTAAGAATAGTTAAAAAAGAATCTCTTGTAATACCTTTTAAAATAGCTCCTGTGGTAGAAGGGGTAATAACGGTATCTCCGATCACAAAGAATAAATTCATCGTACCAACCTCCTGAATCTTCTTGAACTCTGGGCTTTCCATCCAAATTACTTGATCGTATCCTCTCTTCTTCGCTAGTTCTGCAGGGTATAAAGAAGCGGCATAATTCCCGCCTGCTTTTGCTTCCCCTGTCAATCCATTGACCGCCCGAACATATTCTTGCTCGGTAACCAAATCCACCGCTTTGCTATAATAAGCGCCCACTGGACAAGTAAATATGACAAATTTATAGGTCTGAGAAGGCTTCACCCCTATGAATTCATCCGTCGCAAACATATACGGTCGAACATATAAACTTCCTTCCACATCCGCTGGTGGAATCCACTGATGATCTAAAGCAATCAACTCTTGTATTGCACCTAGAAATAAGGCTTCCGGGACATGTGGCATACACATACGATCAGCCGAAGCATTCAACCTTCTCGAATGCATTTCAGGACGCATTAACATAGGACTACCTTTCACAGATTTAGAGGCTTTCATGCCCTCGAAAATCGTCTGGGAATAGTGGAGGGTCATATTAGCAGGATGCATGGAAAAGGACTGGAATGGAACGATTCTTAAGTCTTCCCACTGCCCATTTCTATAATCCGCAACAAACATATGGTCAGAAAAAACTTTTCCAAATGGAATCTGGGTAAAATCTAAGGAAGGTAAGCGAGAGTCTTGGGTTTTGGATACCTTTATTTTGTACATGGTTTAATTCTTTTGGTTAGTAAAACAAATCAAAACTTAAAAGAAAAAGCCCTTTTCAAAGCTACGTAAAATTTACTTATCTAGTTGGTTATTTTTGCAATAATACTAAGTTAAGCGCGAAAGAAAAGTTAGGGGTATTATTTTTGCCTCCTCGGTGATGCTCTAAGTTATAAGAGTAGGTACTCAAAGCGTAAATAGAGAAAATGAATTGGAGGTAGATAAAGTAACTCATCAGCTCACTCAAAGTGAGCAGATGAGACGCTATCATTCAATCTGCTCACTCAAAGTGAGCTGATTGATAATTTTTGCTTCTCCCAATTTATTATATAAAACTGATTAACAATTTAATTTTATTGAATGACTGCTCAATTTTTAGACTTTAAGGTGATCTCCAAAATGGATGCTACCGCTGTATTGGAACAATGCCAGGGGAAGAACCAGAAAGGCATCTTTTTATTGTATGCTAAGGACGAGGTAGAAGAATTACCTTTCTTAAAAAAGGTATTACAATCCGTCCAATTGGATTTCGATCAAGATGTACTTTCTTTCATGGGGGACGCTACCACTTCTTTTAGTGTAAGCGATCTTTATCAAACTACTTCTATAACAAAAGTATTAGTATTTGGGCTGCCCCCTTCTCAAATTGGACTGCAATTACATTTATCCAAATACCAAGCCTATCCCATTAATAATCGGACTTATTTATTTGCGGATCGACTTCCAGATATTGCTGCTAATAAAAATTTAAAGGGACATCTTTGGAAAGGGCTACAAGAACTGTTTGCATAGGCAATTCGGAATTAAATTATACTTGTTTCCCGCTAAGGCTCGCAAAAGTCAGACTTAGTGGGAAGCAGAAATGTAAGTTCTTAATGTTGAATTTTGAATGATTGAATTTTGAATAATACGAGATGTAATAGGATGAAAACACTAAGATTTAATGAACCCCCCCATTCAAAATTCAAAATTTTTCATTCAAAATTTAGAGCTTACGCAGCAATTGGATAGGTAAGTCCATACCAACCTGCTGAGTAAGGACAAAAAAATAACATATTATTCATGCTAAAAACTATACAAGAAAAACTAGCGACTACTAATACAAAATTAGTGGCTGTTTCCAAAACCAAACCGATAGCGCAAATACTAGACATGTATCACCAAGGGCAGAAAGTCTTTGGAGAAAATCGAGTCCAAGAATTGGTAGAAAAACAAGCCCAACTACCAAAAGATATTGAGTGGCACTTAATCGGGCATCTACAGACCAATAAGGTAAAATATATTGCGCCATTTGTTGACATGATTCATGCAGTAGATAGTGTGAAATTAATTATAGAAATCAATAAACAGGCTCAAAAACAGGAGCGTGTCATTCCCATTCTTTTACAATTTAGAATAGCAGAGGAAGACAGCAAATATGGACTAGACATCTCTGATGCCGTTCTATTATTAGAATCAGAAGAATTTACTACCCTAAAAAATATCCAAGTTTGTGGGGTTATGGGAATGGCCACTTTCACGGATGATAAACAACAAGTAAAAGCTGAATTTCAGCAATTGAAACGCTATTTTGATCTGCTAAAAAACCGCTATTTCACCCAAAATCCCGCCTTTAAAGAAATCTCTATGGGTATGTCTGGAGATTATGAACTCGCCATTAAAGAAGGCAGCACGATGGTCCGAATTGGTAGTCTTTTGTTTGGATAATTAATTGGCTTTGTGGCTTTGTGGCGTTATGGCTTTGTGGTGTTATGGCTTTGTGGCGTTATGGCGTTATGGCTTTGTGGTGGAGGGTTTTACTTATATTCAATAGGTTTTTGACCCTCTTTTTGATATGAAAATCTCCACCATAACGCCACAGTACCATAAAGCCATAACGCCTAGATATAGTCAAAAAGCAAAAAAATAAGGGGATGGCGAAACAAATTAGTTTTTTTTATCATATAATTAGCTATAATACGACAAAAGTATGAATTGGCAGAGCATTTGCTTCTTTTAGACAAAGCAATCTTGAATTGCTAAAGCATTTGATTCACCAATTCTTTACATTTGTGAAATACGATTCTAAGCCAATAAACAGACTACTAGCAGACAAATTATTTAAACTCTCGGTTTCCCCATCACCGAAGAACATCCCTCTAACCGATGCATGTTTTACAATCCCATGTTAGCATGAGATACGCTATTAGCGTATGCCTATTGTTATCATATATACAGGTATTTTCCCAATGCCCTTTCACCCAATCTATCTTATTGCCACTTGAAACGCATGGCCAAGCCCATGCTGCTGCCTTAGATTTTTTCATTGATCCTACCCTGATAGAAAGTACTGCCCTAAATAGAGATGTATATGGTTGTGCGAATGTTGGCATACAAGAAATTACGCTGGATATCATTGACCGTGATAATGTTCCTCATACTTGTAAGGAATTTATTGTTATCTCTGATCCTACAGGATATTGTAATGATGTTCCCCAACAACCAAAGGCAATTTTAGGCAAAATAGTTACCCCAATCGGTAATGCAGTACAGGGGGCAACGGTGAGTATTTCTAATGATAATGCCAGTGTTTTTAGAGGCACCAATGAGGATGGTTTATTTCTTTTCAATGATATTCCTGAGAGCAATTATACCTTACAACCGTCAAAAAATAATGATCTTAAAAACGGTGTAACGACGCAAGACATCATACTCCTACAAAAGCATTTAATTAAAATTAGAGCTTTTGACTCTCCATATCAATTCATAGCAGCAGATGTCAATAATTCGGGAGATATTACGGCTTATGACATGATCTTATTAAGACAGGCCATCCTTAATTCTATTGACCACTTTCCGAATAACAACTCTTGGAAATTCATTAAATCCAACGAGCAATTAACGAATTCCAATTCTTTAACTACTGAATTGGATAACACCTATTCCGTTGACTACGCTCCCTCGTTGAGTATGAATAATAATTATATTGGTATCAAAATAGGAGATCTTAATAATTCTGTTTTTGCCAATGATATTATGGCACCTCGTCAAGACAATAGATTCGATATTTCTATTATAGAGGAGTCCTTTCAAAAGAATGAGTTGGTAACGGTTCCTTTCCGAGTGACTCAAGACATCCAGCTAGAAGGCTTTCAAATGGAATTCCAGATTGATCTTAGTTCGGTTGAAATAGTCGATATTGAAGGACTATCCGCTGGTGAATGGCAGTTACACAGAAATCAACTTTTGATAAGTAAAGCAGAAGCTAAAGGAAAAATAGTAGCGGAGGAAGAGCCTTTATTTAACTTGGTTGTTCGAGCAAAAAAAGCAGGTTCCATTCGGGAAATGATAAAAGAAAATAATCCCTCCATCGTCAGCGAACTCTATCAAAAAGACCAAGTAATTCCTTTGGCCATTCGATATACAAAAGCCACTCAAAGAAATGAAGTTGGATTCAACTTCCCCAATCCTTTTTCTTCTACGACCTACCTTCCATTATCGTTGGCTACCTCTAATGAGGTTCATCTATCAGTATATAATTTACAAGGACAGAAGGTTTGGCAGCAGTCGCAGCAGTTAAGTAACGGTTCATACCAACTACCCATTTCCCTACCTTTTCTAGCAGATGGAATGTATCTTTATGAAGTATTAATTGGGAAAGAGGTATTTAGTGGAAAAATGGCTTATAAAAAATAACGACCGTTACTATTCTAAACAATATTCGATTTAAATATTACTTTTTAAGAGGTCGGAAAAGGCTTTCCGATTATGAAGCGTCTTTGGCTGCTACTGATTTTAAAAAGGCACTTGTTCTGCATCCTGATAATGGAGATTGCCACTTTTCATTGGCTATATGCTATTCCCTACTTGAAAATAAAAAGCAAGGATTTTATCATTTACGCTATATCTCCAAAAAAAATAGGCGGTATAAAGAAGATATTCTAACTCACCCACAACTAGCTTACCTTCGAACACAAGCAGAATTCGAGGATTTGAGAAGAAGTTATTTGCGATAATCACTTTAATTATTGATTAGGGCGAACGAAAAGTCAAAAATCTAAAGTGTAATAGGCTGACTTACATTTAAAAAGAAGCCAAAAGCCTGTTCTAAGAACTCATCACTCCAAGCAGCTTGGAGTCGTTGATTCTTGATTCCTAGCTTTGAGATTTTTGCATTTTTCAATAAAGCCAATGCAAAGCGTCTAATAGCTGCAAAATTGGCTGCCGCCTGTTTATGTTTAATTCT
>CALJIQ010000165.1 GCA_937973995.1 uncultured Saprospiraceae bacterium | reverse complement strand
CTTATGTCAAGAATTTGAGGAATTCTCTTTCTTTCGTTTAATAATTCGGGAAAGAGAATTAGGGGTAATACCCAAATAATTAGCAATATGTTTATTAAAAGCAGTTTGGAAAAATTGGGGACTCCGATTAAGGAGTTCTTCGTATCGTTCTTCGGGTTGTTTGTCAATTAAAGATTCTACTCTAACAACGAGCGTTTGGATATTTTCCTGCATCGCCACCATATTCACTCGATTAATATTGGGAAATTGTAGACTGGTCTCTTGGAAAGCGGGATATTGAAATATTAATAAGTGTGATTCCAAGATGGACTCAAAAGTATATTTGGAAGGTTGGTGATTGAATAGGCTATCAGGGGGACCAGATATGGTGTGTTCAGGTCTCAGAAAAATATTTTTTTCCTCTCCTTTTTGATTAATAAAATAACCTCGTACCATTCCTGACAAAATGAAAAACACCTGTTGGTTTATGCTTCCTGCTGGACTGATGATCTCTTTGTTTTTGAATACTTGGTAGGTACTCATGTTAATCAATTGTCCAATGTCACCTGCATTAAGAAAGGGATAGGTCTCTTGTAGAATATTTGCTATTTGTTTTTTGTCCATTGAGCGATAAAATTAAAAAGGTCTTACACTATCCGCACCTCACTAAACCCACTACTAGTTTTTTGCACCAAAATCTGCGTAGTAATCCGTTCCTTTAATTCTTTGATGTGAGAGATCACACCAATCGTCTTACCATCCGCTTGCAGATTTTCAAGTGTAGAGATTGCTAGGTCCAAGGCAGATTCATCTAAGGTCCCAAATCCTTCATCAATAAAAAGCGATTGAATATGGGTGTTGCGACCCGCTAAATCCGATAACCCTAAGGCTAAGGCCAAACTTACCAAAAAACTCTCGCCCCCCGATAAAGTATTAATTGATCGAATATTATCCGCTTGAAAAGTGTCGATAATTTCCAATTCTAAATCTCGATCATTGGGTTTGTTTAGGATATATCGTCCGTTAAGTTGTTGCAAATGGCGATTAGCCAGTTCGGTGAGTTTTTTCAACGTGAGCCCTTGGGCAAAGACCCTGAATTTTTTTCCATCTCTTGAACCAATTAAGTCTTGAAGCTTTGCCCATCGGTCGAATTCTTTCTTTTGTAATTGCAACTGATCGACTAAGGTTTGGGATTGTTTTTTCTTTTGATCGTTTTCCTCCAAACGTTGTTTTCGCCTGCCGATCCCCTGTTGTAACTCTTGAAAGGCTATTTCATTTTCTTCCAATTTTGGCAAAAGTTGTTCTAGGGGTAAGTTCGTCAATTGTTGCTTTTGCGTTTTTTCTAAGGTCTTTTTGGTGTTTTGTAACTGCTGTTCTTGAATGGTTAATTGTTTTTGTAATTGGGTCTTTTGACCATCTATTTGTTCCACTATTTCAGCGGAAAGATGGGCGGCTTTCAATTGTTCTAACGAACTAAAGCCCTGCGCATTAATTTTTTCTGCCAGTTGGGTTTGAAGGGTAAGTAAAGAATTTTCATTTTTAGCAGCATTGGTAGAGGTTGATTTTAAGGTGTTTTGAGCAGTCGTTAAGGCGATTTCTGCTTCTTTTAATTGTTTTTTCAAAGTGGTCTCCTCTGTTTCTAGTTGTTGTAATTCCGTTAGTATTTTTTCCTTTTCTGCTTTTACGGATTGGTCGCCAAATAAATCTTGTCTTTTGTCTTTTATTTGTTGAAAAGCAGTAGCAAGTGTTTGATAGGCTTTCTCTTGTATGGCTTCTTCCTTTTGGAGTTGGGATATTCGTTTAGTCAGGTTGTCCGTTTGTTGTTCCTTTAAGGCAACATCTTTTTCTAATTCCAGGAATTGCTTATTTTTTGATTCAAACAGATGTAGTTTTTCTTTTAAGTCAGATAGGGATTGGGTGAAACTGGTAGTAGTTAGATCGTATCCATAAGGATTTAATTTTTTGCTGACGTCTATTTTTAATTGACTGATTTTATCTTCTGTTTGCTGGATGTTTTGTAAACTGTTTTTCTCATTAGTTTGAAGTTCCGTCAATTGCACTTGGTATTCTTGTTGGGTCTTACTTCTGCCTGCTTGCGTTTTTTGATAGCGCAATTGTTGTTCGTTATATGATAGCACTAGACTCCGTAATTCGCGCTTATCTTTAATAGTTGTTTCTATGTCTTTAAGTAATTCTTTGAGCATAAAACCTTTGGTATGATAGGCTGCCTTATCCTTTAAACTAGAGACGATTTCAGCAATTTTACCTTCCTGAATTTGTATTCTCCGTAATAAAAGATCTCGTTCCCCGCTCCACTCATCATCTCGTTCTCCGATGTATCGTTGAATCGTTGCACGAATTTCATTTTGAGAATTGAGGAGTTTACTACATTCTTGTCGTACCGTTTTTAATTGTTGCTCTACAATGAGGAGTTCCTCTTTTGTCTCATCCACATAAGGCGTTAAGTTGGTGAGGGTTCGGAAGGGGTGGCTAGTGGAAAGACATAAAGGACATTTTTCCCCCTCTTTCAATTTTGCCCGCTCTCTTTCATAATTGGCATATAATTGTTCTCGTTCGTACATCTGTAACTTAAACTGATGCCGTTCCTGTAAGGCGTCTCTTTGTTCTAACGCAGTTAGCAGTCTGTTTTCAACAATGGTTTGGTTGGCTTCTAAATTCGTAATCTCTTGTTCGTAATTATCTAGTTCTTTGATTAATTTTTGATAATCTTCGTTTAATTCAATTAAATGTTGAATGGTTTTTAAACGCTCATCCAATTGCTCCACTTCTCCACTAATGGTGGCGACTAGTTGATTTTCTGTTCCGATTTCAAAATCAGGAAAATGAGCAGATAGTGCTTTTTGAATGGCTTGTTGTTCTGACTGGTTGGATACTTGGGTTTGGTTGAACTCTTTTATCTGTTGCTGAAGAAGCATCCTGTTTTTTCCATATGCTTCCTTTTCCTTTTGGGATTTTTTTAGGCTTTGATACAATACTTTTAATTCCGCTTCTAATACTTCCAAGGTCGGAATATCCTTTTGTAATTGATGAAAATTTTTATTAGCAATCAACCACTCCGTAGTAGCGTCTTTAGTTTGGGAGGTTTCTTTTAGTTGTTGTTGTAGTGTCGTTAGTTGCGTGCTTAATTGTTGGTGTTGGGTCTGGGTCGTTTTTAGTTGAGCATTGCTCTGCACTAAAGGTTCTTTTCGTTCTGCCAATTGTACATCAAAGGCCAGTACTTCTTCAAATAATTGTTCTTTTGCCTGTTGTTCCTTTTTGGCTAGTCGGAGGGCGTTGTTTTTTTGTTGTGCCGCCGTTTTAATATATTCGGTTTTTTCGGTTAGTTGTTGGATGTGTTGAGTCAACTCCGCCTTTTCCTTTTCTAATTGAGTTTTGGTCGTTTCAAAATTTGATAATTGAATCAAGTCTTTCTGAAAGACAAGGGTTTTGTGGTGCAGGGTTAATTTTTGAAAAGTAGCTTGGGCAAGGGTCCAATCGTTTTGTACTTGCGCAAAAGCGGTTTGATGCTCTTTTTCTTGCAAGCTCAATCGGGTTACTTTATCGATCCACTCGACTTGTTTTTTCTGTTGATTGATTTCTTTTTGTAAGTTTTTACTTTCTTTTTCGCCTTGTTTTAATTCTTGTTGTAGGGTTTTTTGGTCTTCTGGACTTAGTATCTGCAAGACCTCCAAATCTTTTTTTATGGTGTTATAGGCATCTTCTTCTAACCGAAAACGATCAAAGGCGGCAGCCGAAATATTAGAATAAATTTCCGTGCCTGTTATTCTTTCTAATAGATTACTTCTATCCTTTTCATCTGCTTTTAAAAAAGCAGCAAAGTCACCCTGCGATAACAACACCGATTTACTAAACCGTTGGTAATCCAAGCCCGTAATTTGCTCCGTTTGTTCCTCTATTTCTCTGATCTTAGTCGTGAGAATCTCAAACTCTTGCTTTTTGGAATTCCATTTACCTATTTCTCTCTTCGTAATAAGATTTCCGTCTGTTTTTCCCCTGGCTCTATGGATGGTCCATCTGCTGCGATGACGATGTGATTTGGCTTGAAATTCTACTTCTGCATAGCCATCCGTTGCACCATACGATAGGACTTCCGACTCGTTCTTATTTCTGTGTACCTTTCCATATAAAGCTAAGGTAAGTGCATCTAAAATAGTCGTTTTACCCGCTCCTGTGTCTCCAACAATAGCAAAAAGCCCGGTATCTCCCAAGGGAGATTCTTGGAAGTCAATTTGAATCTCGGACTTTAAAGAATTGAGATTTTTTAATGCTATTTTTAAAATTTTCATACTGAATAGGGCATTATCGTCTAGCGTCCAAATATAAGTCCTTTTTGACTCGTATTTTTTTTTGAAACCTTTTATTTTCGCCAAAGATTTTCTGGTTCTATGGTGTTTTGGTTTTGTGGTCTTATGGTAAGTTCTATTTAAACTTGTTTCTTTGATAAAGTTTGTGATACTCAGTAGGAATGCTACAATACCACAACACCTATCATAAAAATTCCAATTATATGTTAACTATGAAATTTTTGAAAAAATCAATTTGTTTTTTAGGTATGGTTATTCTGATTGCTGCCTGCGGTGGCACAGGGGGAGGGTCAACGGCTGTAAGTACTGTGAATTTAACGGGCTTTGAACAAATAGACTTAGGCGGAGGCGCAGTAAAAGCAATTAAGAAAAATGGAGCAGGTAAAATTATCGAAGAAGGAATTTTAATTAATGGCAAGAAAAACGGGGCATGGATGACCTATTTTGAAGACAAAGACGACCGTGTAAAAACATTGGCTAATTATGTCAATGATAATTTGAATGGTCAATTCCTAACTTTTTCTAATCGGGGTCAAATTGAGTCACAAACTAGCTATGTCAATGGGCAATATGATGGTGTTTATACTAAGTATCGCTTTGGAAATGTAGAAGAAACGGCCTTGTACCGAAATGGTCAAATGGATGGTACGTTCAAGCAGTTTTATAATAATAACAAACTCAAATTAGAAGCCCAATACAAAAACGGCAAGCAACATGGCTCTTATAAGTACTACGATGAAGAGGGTAATGTGATGATGGAGTATGAATATGCGAATGGAGAGAAAGTGAGTGGCGGCTTAAAGTAAAATGAGCCTATTACTAAAATTTCTGACGACATTAAATTTTGAACGCAGAGACACAGAGACGCAGAGCCAAATTATTCTCAGCGCCTCTGCGTTCATTTATTCTCCATAATAGCCCTGAAAGCTATCAGTAGCGCTATTTTTTGTATATTGTAGCGGATTCGAGACGTATGAATTGTTAACTCCCCCGACCCCTCTTAAAAGAGGGGAGTACGTTATGGCTAAGTCTTGGCAAAGTGCTAAGAGATAGCACGTCCCCCTTTTAAGGGGGAATGAGGGGGTTAATAGATATTAATGCGAATCACGGGCTAAAATCCAATCAAGATCAAAAGAGCCGCAGTCATTCTGCCAAAGATATGTTTAAACAAGCCTTTGGTAGAGCGAACTTTAGAGGCCATTTGAATACCCGTTTTTTCATTAATCCAGTTGAAGAAAGATTCAACTGTTTGTTTTGCTCGGCTGACACCTGTGCTAAAGAACTTTTGGTCAGCATATAAATGTTGCTGTCCCTTTTTACGTTTTTGGCAAGGCATCACCTCTATATTGAATTGCTCTTTTAATTCTTTAATGGCCTTTTGGTCGTGATAAATTCTATCACTAAAGACTCTAATATTACGGCAAGTAGGAGCTATCTGCTCTTTGAAAACCGTATTATCATTTTCAGAGGCTTTACTGATTAAAAGGCAATGTGGTTTAGGTAATGTGCCTGGCATACAAAGACCTAAGTGGTGTAATTTTACACCATGATAGAAAAGGCCTTTGGAAGCACAACGCCCTTTGTTTGCTACTTCTGTGGCTACTTTAGCTGAACCAGATCTCCCTCTTTGGGCTAAGATGATAGGCATAGAATCCACTACAGCATCTACAAGGTCTTGGCTATCAACTAACCATTGAGGTAGTTTTATACACGTGATAGCCATTTGTGCCATTACAGCAAAAACATCATTTAAGCGATTAAGCCGATTATTGAATTTCTGATAGCTTGGAAGATTAGGAAACCAGTCTATGAGATGATCTTTTGTGTAGGTATAAATAACTTTATCTTCTTTATACTTACGTAAAATGCCATATAAATAGATCGTAATGGCTTCCTCATCAGTAAAATCAAGCGTGATAACATCGGCATTTTTGCAGTGTCTTTGTGCATTAGCAATTGCTCCTGCATCAAAGCAATCGCAAACCCAGAAATAAAGAGCTATTAATTTATTGTCCCAAGTCATCGTTGTGAAGTTTTGATCTTTTCACAATAATATGATTTTGGGACATCTTTTGAATTTTAGCCCGTGATTCGCATTATCAGGAGCCAACAAGATAAGAGATTTGTAATGTATAAATAAATTGAGGATGGCAAAATTATCAATCAGCTCACTTTGAGTGAGCAGATTGAAGGATAGCGTCTCATCTGCTCACTCAAAGTGAGCTGATGAGTTGTTT
>CALJIQ010000164.1 GCA_937973995.1 uncultured Saprospiraceae bacterium | reverse complement strand
GGATAAATATCCGATTATCCAATACTGTTTATTTGTTGAATTGTTGAACTGTTTATCCAAGTGTAGCTTGTAAACGTATAAACAGTTAAACAAATAAACGAATTATCCATTTTCGGTAATTTATCCCGTCTGTAGTATATTCGTTTGAATTGGTAGAGGATGTATCTATAATAAACTCCTCAATAACCCTCAATAACTCTAAATAACCTTCCAATACCCCTTCTCGCAACAATTTCAAGCAATTTGTGACGTTTTACTCCAAAATGCTTTCTAGAAAATGATCAACCTACGTAAATCTACCACCTCACTACTTTTTCTTTTATTTGTAGTGCTCTCTCCAGGATACGGCCAAGCGGGCTTTACGCTGAGCCGATTTAATCAAAATATTCCTGATTTAGAAAACAAAGTTTTTCAAGATAACACCACGAATCAAGATTTATTACCCAATGGATATCGGTTGGGGGCAGACTTTTGGGTAAAACCTTTGAAAAATTTTCGCTTAGAGTTATACCCTGAGTTATCTATTGCCTATTCCAAGGATAATTTCAATAGAGACGTTAGAATGGAAGAATTTCATTTGGCCTCTGCTGGGATTAATCTAAATATGAATTTATACTTGCTCAATTTCTATAGTGATTGCGATTGTCCCACTTTTTCTAAACAAGAGTCCTTTTTTGAAAAAGGATTTTTTATACAAATTTCTCCTGGGTATCATTATTTCAGAGGGGTTTATGAAGTGTCAGATGGACGGGAATTGCGGAAAAATATAATGAATGAGTTAGTACCCAAATTGGGACTTGGAGCAGGAATAGATATAGGGTTATCCGATTTAATAACGATCACTCCTATCGTACAATATAGTCGCTTCTTCAATGCACACTGGGACCAACTTAGTAATACAATTACTGGAGATCCTTTGTTAGATACCACTCCTGATGAAAGTCATATTAATCAATTCTCTTATGGTTTACACATCGGAATACGATGGAGAAAGTGATTTTCTTTTTTGAATGATTTTTTGTTTTTATATAAAAAACTTCGCACTTTTGCCACAACACCTTATTTCAATGGAATTAACTATTATCAATATCATCATTAGCGTACTAGTCGTGGTCGTTCTATCCATAGGATAGAGAGAATGGTATTGTTTTTAGTAGCAAAAAAGAAAGCCATTCTCCACTGGAGAATGGCTTTCTTTTTTAGAAAAAGCAGAAATGTCGAAATTAAACAAGTACAGTAAAACCATCACGCAAGATCCTACAGCGCCTGGTGCACAGGCTATGTTACATGCGATTGGACTCACCGAAAAAGATTTAAAAAAACCGCAAATTGGAATTGTCAGTACGGGTTGGGAGGGAAATCCTTGTAATATGCACTTGAATGGTTTAGCAGTGGAGATCAAGGCTAGCATCCAAAAAGAAAAATTAATCGGTTTGATCTTTCATACTATTGGTGTAAGTGATGGGATGAGCATGGGTACCACTGGTATGCGATATTCTTTGGTGTCCAGAGACATCATTGCTGACTCTATTGAAACGGTTGCTTCTGCACAGTGGTATGATGGGATTGTATCTGTGGTGGGTTGTGATAAAAATATGCCTGGAGCGATCATGGGAATGGGCAGATTGAATCGGCCCAGTATTTTAGTATATGGAGGAACCATTCAACCGGGGTGCTTAGCCAAAAAGAAATTAGACATCGTATCGGCTTTTGAAGCCTATGGACAACGAGTAGCGGGAAACATAAGTGAAAAAGAATACAAAGCAGTGATTAGGAATGCTTGTCCAGGTGCAGGGGCCTGTGGAGGAATGTACACTGCTAATACGATGGCTTCTGCCATTGAAGCAATGGGTATGAGCTTACCATATAATTCCTCTAATCCTGCTGTCAGTAATGACAAGCAAAAAGAATTGAAAAAAGTAGGAAAAGCCATCCACTATTTATTAAAGGAAGATATAAAGCCAAGCGACATCATGACTCGGAAGGCTTTTGAAAATGCGCTTACGCTCATTACCGTTTTGGGAGGTTCTACGAATGCCGTGCTGCACTTAATTGCCATGGCAAAATCGGTAGGCGTAAAGCTAAACATTGATGACTTCCAGAAAATCAGTGATCGAACGCCTTTTCTAGCAGATTTAAAACCTAGTGGTCAATTTGTGATGGAGGATTTGCATCAAGTGGGCGGCGTACCAGGCGTGATGAAATTCTTATTAAAAGAAGGATACTTAGACGGCAATTGTTTGTCTGTTACGGGCAAGACCATAGGGGAGAATTTAGAAAAAGTAAAAAGTTTAAAACGAGGGCAAAAGGTGATACATAGTTTTAAAGACCCGATCAAAGAGACGGGTCATTTAAGAATATTATATGGTAATTTAGCAGAGGAAGGTGCTGTGGCAAAGATCACTGGCAAGGAAGGATTAAAATTCACAGGAAAAGCAAAAGTGTTCAATAGTGAATTTAAAGCGAATGATGCAATTGGTGCAGGAAAGATCAAAGCAGGAGATGTAATTGTCATTCGTTACTCTGGACCGAAGGGTGCGCCTGGGATGCCAGAAATGCTTAAACCGACTTCCGCTATCATGGGGGCTGGCTTGGGTCAAAGTGTAGCACTTATTACAGATGGTCGATTTTCTGGTGGAACTCACGGTTTTGTGGTAGGACATATTACGCCTGAAGCTCAAACTGGAGGGTTAATTGCTCTATTAAAAAATGGAGACAAAATTACCATAGACGCAGAAACCAATACGATCAAAGCACACTTAACCAAGAAAGAAATAGCTACCAGAAGAGCTAAATGGAAAACACCTAAGTTAAATGCTAAAAACGGCATTCTATTAAAATATGCAAAAAATGTATCTTCTGCCAGCGAAGGCTGCGTGACGGATGAATTTTAATATTTCAAATCCCAAATTCCAAATTTCAAATACCAAAGTATGCAACCTTTGGAATTTGGAATTTGGAATTTGAAATTTTCAAAACTAATGGCTGTACAGCGAAAAACAGATAAGGCGAAGAAAGCTAGAGCGGCAAAGAGTAAAAGACCTAAAAAAGAAAGAATAAAGGGAGCAGAAGCAGTGATTCGCTGTCTGCTAGAAGAGGGGATTGACACCTTATATGGGTATCCTGGTGGCGCCATTATGCCCGTGTATGATGCCATGTATGACTACCAAGATAAGTTAACACATATTTTGGCAAGACATGAGCAAGGGGCGATTCACGCTGCGGAAGGACATGCGAGGGTGACACGAGAAACAGCCGTTTGCATTGCTACCTCTGGACCTGGAGCATTAAATTTAGTAACGGGTATAGCGGATGCTTTACTGGATTCCACGCCATTGGTTTGTATAACGGGTCAAGTATTTAGTCATGTCTTAGGGTCGGATGCCTTCCAAGAAACTGATGTGATTGGTTGTACTACGTCTATTTCCAAATGGAATTACCAGATCACAAAAGCATCTGAAATTCCCCGTGTTTTTGCTAAGGCTTTTTTCATTGCTAATTCAGGTCGTCCTGGTCCGGTAGTAATTGATATTACGAAAGATGCTCAAACGGGAATGTTAGATTTCTTTTATGAAAAACTGGACAAAATTAGGAGTTATCAACCGGTACCAAAGATCAAGAAGTCAAAAATAAAAGAAGCAGCAGAGTTGATTAATAATGCTCGACGACCTTTTCTTTTAGCAGGTCATGGCATTCAGTTGGCAGGAGCGCAAGAGGTATTTATGCAGTTTGTTGAAAAAACGGGCATTCCTCTTGGATCTACGATTCATGGACTAGGTTCTATCCCAAATGACCATCCCATGCACATGGGAATGTTGGGGATGCACGGTAATTATGGGCCAAATCTCTTAACGAATGAATGCGATATATTGATTGCTATCGGAATGCGTTTTGATGATCGAGTAACTGGTAATTTGGATAAATACGCTAAACAGGCTCGAGTCATTCATATTGAAATTGATGCTTCTGAAATTAACAAAAACGTGCCAGCGCATGTGCCGATTCACGGAGATGCGAAAATGGCATTGGAAGCATTGATGCCTTTAGTCAATGAGCGGAAATATCCCAAATGGTATAAAGAATTCGCAGAGTGTGAACGAATAGAACGAGAAAAAGTAATCGAACGAGATTGCCGACCTTCTGACAAAGGAGAGATTAGAATGGGGCAAGTGGTAAAGGAAGTGTCTGATCAAACCAAAGGTAAGGCGATTGTCTGTACAGATGTAGGCCAACACCAAATGATTGCCGCCAGATATTATGAATATCTAGATACCAATCAATGGGTTTCCTCAGGTGGGGCAGGTACGATGGGCTTTGGATTGCCCGCAGCTTTTGGTGCTAAATATGCACACCCCGAACGGGAGGTAGTAACTTTCATTGGAGACGGCGGTTTCCAAATGACTTTACAAGAATTGGGTTTGTGCGCGCAATGGGATGTTGCGGTAAAGATTGTCTTACTAGATAATAATTTCCTCGGCATGGTGCGGCAATGGCAGCAGCTATTCTTTGATCGAAGGTATTCTTCTGTAGAGTTACAAAACCCTGATTTTGTAACCATCGCTAAAGGCTTTGGGGTAAAAGGAAAAACGATCAGCAAACCCAAAGATTTGAAAAAAGCAGTAAAGGATATGTTGGCGTACAAAGGCCCCTACTTACTCCATGTACAAGTGGAGAAAGAAGAAAATGTATTCCCTATGGTGCCTAGTGGGGCAGCTGTGGCGGATATTAGACTTGAATAAGATTGTTTATTTGTTTAACTGTTTATTTGTTTAGACTGAATTCATTACACAGTTAAACAAATAAACGAATAAACACTAATTTATGACACAAGAATACACCATCTCCATTTTTACAGAAGATAAAGTAGGCTTACTTAGTAGAGTCGTAACGGTATTTACTAGACGACATATAAATATTGAAAGTTTGAATACTTCTGAATCTTCCATGCCCGGTATTTTCCGATTTATAGTAGTGGTGCAGGTGACCGAAGAAATGGTAAAGAAATTGGTGGCGCAACTGGAAAAGCAAGTAGATATTTTAAAAGCGTTTTATTACTTGAACGAGGATATAGTCTATCAAGAAATAGCTTTGTATAAGGTACCCACTTTGATTTTTACAAAAGGCGATCGAATAGAGCGACTCATCAGAAGACACAATGCTCGTATTTTAGATATTGAACCAGAATATATCGTCATTGAAAAAACGGGACATAAAGAAGAAACAAATGCCCTCCTGCGTGATTTAGAAAAGCATGGTATTTACGAGTTCACTCGATCTGGACGAGTCGCTGTTACGAAACCGATGGAACAGTTGAATGCTTATTTGCAGTCTTTGGAGGCGGAAGAAACTAACTAAATCGAGTTGCGAGTCGCGAGTTTGCAAATCTAACTTGTGAACTCGCAACCCGCAACCCGACTCATGAATCTCAATCAAATAACGGTTCCCTCCCTAGACCTCACCAAATCCATTCCCTTCTACGAAGCCCTTGGCTTACAATTAATTGTTAAAGCACTCCCACATTACGCTCGCTTTGTTTGCCCAACGGGTGATGCCACTTTTTCCCTTCATCAAGTCGAACAGTTACCTGCTGGATCAGGAATAGTAGTTTATTTTGAAATAGATAACTTGGATGAATATGTGGAAGGATTGGTCCAAAAAGGCTTAGAATTTGACGAACTACCCAACGATAAAAATTGGTTATGGCGAGAGGCCCGACTAAAAGATTTGGATGGTAACCAATTGATTTTGTACTTTGCAGGGAAGAATCGTTTGAATCCTCCTTGGAGATTAAAATAGTCATTTGTCATTTAGTCATTGGTCATTTGTGGGTGAAACCGCAAGCATGGACCAATGACTAAATGACCAATGACCAATGACCAACAACATGCAATACAGAACACTAGGAAAAACCAATTTTAACATATCAGAAGTAAGTCTTGGAACTTGGCAAGTAGGCGGAAAATGGGGAGATACCTTTAACCATTCTAATGCGGATGAGATTTTACATAAAGCCATCGATCTAGGAATTAATTTTATAGATACCGCTGATGTATATGAAGCAGGGGAAAGTGAAAAAGCAGTAGGACGCTTGGTGAAAAATAGTACCCAACAAATCTATGTCGCTACTAAATGTGGTCGTCAAATTAACCCGCATGTCAACACAGGATATACGCCACAAGCACTAAGAAATTATGTAGAAGCTAGCCTGAAAAATATGGGCTTAGAGACGCTTGATTTAATTCAATTGCATTGCCCACCTACCGAAGTGTATTATCGCCCAGAAATATTTGCAGAATTTGACAAGTTAAAAGCAGAGGGCAAAATTCAACACCTTGGCGTTAGTGTAGAAAAAGTGGAAGAGGCTTTAAAAGCCATTGAATATCCGAATGTTACTACTGTACAAATTATCTATAACCTATTCCGCCACCGTCCAGCAGAGTTGTTTTTTGAACAGGCTCAAAAAAGAAATATTGGCGTGATCGTAAGAGTGCCCTTAGCTAGTGGTTTGCTCAGCGGAAATTACACTACTCAAACCACCTTCACCGAAGGGGATCATCGTCAGTTTAATAGAAATGGGGAGGCTTTTGATAAAGGCGAAACTTTTTCTGGAGTGGAATATGGATTAGGTTTACAAGCGGTAGCCGCATTAAAAGAGGCTTTCCCAAATACATCTTTACCGAATCTTGCCTTGCGTTGGGTTTTGCAATTCCCCGCTGTTAGCTGTGTTATTCCTGGTGCTTCTAAAGTGAGTCAGGTTATGTCGAATGTAGCAGCTAGTGGCTTGACTCCCTTATCTAATCAAGAGATGGGAACTATTCGGGATATTTATGAGGAGTATATTAAAAAGGAAGTGCATCATTTGTGGTAAGTTGCTTGGATTTCAAAAACGATGTGGCTTATGATCCGAATTTCCAAAATCAACCAAAAGAAGTAAAAGAAACAGTCGTCCAAAATTGTAGACAGGAACAAGTCCTGCCTACTCTGGATGATTGCTCTAAGGCAACCTCCTTCGTGGGCTAAAATTAGTATTTTTTTAAAAGAACTTCTTGCTTTTTTACATAGTATCTTGATTGCTAATAAGTTACTAACCATCATACAGGGTGTATCCGTCATTTGATGTAGTTCTTCGTGCCGTTAGGTACGATATGTTGGTAACAATTGGATAAGACGGATTCTTTCCGTGCCTTTAGGTACGGCATGTGGGCATTTTAAATTCACATAACGACATTCGTCTTTTTCTACCGACAGGATGTACCTAAAGGCACATTTTCATACATCAAACGGCGGTTACACCCAGCAAGCCATCAAACCATAAATTGGTTCTTTGACAATTTTTGCAGTGTTCCCGTCCGATGGCTACCGCCGTCGGATGGGAACGGCCATCTCATCGGACGGCGATAGCCATCCGACGAGTAAGTAGAAATACCTTTTG
>CALJIQ010000163.1 GCA_937973995.1 uncultured Saprospiraceae bacterium | reverse complement strand
GTCAATGAAATAGCGTCAATGCTATCTTTCAAAGCTTCATGCACTCTAATATCTGGCCAAACACTTCCGTCCGAAAAAACGGTATGGATGTGAAAGTCGCAACTGATGCTTTTGTACTTTGCGGTACTTGGAAACTTAATAACTCGACTATGTTTGTGTGGGTCCTGCGCCTGCATAACCATTGCCATTAGCAGCAGGCAAGAAAGGGTAATTAGTTTTCTCATATCAATTTTTTTGACAATGTAGGGGTTCAGATTTAATTATCCATTAAAAGGAGTAGGTTTTTTGACTATTATTATCTAACCATTTTTGCGGAACCTTTGCGTAACTTAGCGAGGAATCTAAAAAAACATAGCCTTTCATGGTCCGCCCTGTAAAGTTCATTTCTTTACAACCCGGTTTTTGCAAAGCTGCCTCATACGCCTCTAGTCCAATGCGAGCCATTAAATCGTCTTTAACGATGCCAACACACATCTTATCCTCTACCATAAAACACAAACCGCCCATCATCTTCTTAGCGATGTAGGCGATTTTTTTATCGTCTAATAGTTGGGCAACTCTGTTGCCGAGATGTTCGTCGTAAGCCATGTGGGTTGCGGGTGAGCGAGTTACGGGTGAACGGGTTGCGGGTCAACGTCAAGTATGGAAACTCGTTCACCCGCAACTCGTCAACTCGCAACTTTAAATCACCTCTGACTCGACCAAATACCGCTCTGCATCTAAGGCAGCCATACAGCCTGTACCTGCGGCAGTGACTGCTTGGCGATAAACTTTATCAGCAGCATCTCCGCTGACGAATACGCCTTTGATATTAGTATGCGCCGTACCTGGGACTGATTTTAAATAGCCTACATCGTCCATTTCTAACCAACCTTTGAAAATATCGGTGTTGGGTTTATGACCAATGGCGACAAAGAATCCATCAATAGGAATTTCTGATTTTGCTCCCGTTTTGTTGTTGACTACTCGAACAGCAGTGACATGATCTTCTGCAACAATTTCTTCCGTAGAAGTATTCCAATGAATTTTGATATTAGGCGTTTTCAAGACGCGTTCTTGCATGATTTTGGAAGCTCGCATCTCATCTCGTCTAACCAATAGGTGTACCGTAGGACATAATTTAGCTAGATAAGTAGCCTCTTCTGCTGCCGTATCTCCCCCACCTACTACTGCTACGTCTTTACCTTTGTAGAAGAATCCGTCGCAGACTGCGCAAGCGGAGACCCCTCCCCCACTCTTAGCTAATCGCTCTTCATTGGGTAAACCCAACCACTTGGCACTGGCACCTGTAGAAATGATAACGGTGTGCGCTTCTATTTCTGTTCCACTTTCTGTCCAAACCTTGTGAATGGGACCTTCAAAATCAACTTTTGAAATAACTTCAAACCGAACCTGCGTTCCAAAACGCTCTGCTTGTTTTTGAAAATCTGCCATCATTTCAGGTCCCGTTTTGCCATCAGGATAACCAGGGTAATTTTCCACCTCTGTAGTTATCATCAATTGTCCACCAGGTTCCATTCCTGTATATACTACGGGTTCTAAACCTGCTCTAGCTGCATAGATCGCTGCCGTATAACCTGCTGGTCCTGAACCGATTATCAAACACTTTACTCTTTCTGGCATAGTTGTTTTTTTTTAGGCGTCAGGAGTCAGGGGTCAGGAGTCAGAAGATACACCATCTGATTCCTGACCCCTGACTCCTGACTCCTCAAATTACTTAGCTTAACTTTTAAGTTCGCAAATGTAAAAAAACGAATAGATTCTTGTTTAGAAACCCTTCATTTATTCTTTGATTGCTTTTTGTAAACGCACTGTAAAATAGATAGTTCAAAAGGTAATAAGTATGTATATTTTTTGTCCTGATACTAACTTTTAGTAGCTTGCAAGATATGCTTGCCTGATCGTGAAACGGTTAACAATCAAACCATCAGCGCAGCGAAACAATCAAACTATCATTTAACATGAGAGAGACCTTCAACACCCTCAACGGACGATTAAACATGCAATCGCCTCCCATGCTATTGTGGCAAAAAGCAAAAAAATATGGCATCTGGAATCCATCGGATATAGATTTTAGTCAAGATGCAAAAGATTACCAACAACTAACGGAGAATGAGCAAGAATTCTTCCAACAATTGTTGGCGCAATTCCAAGCGGGAGAAGAAGCCGTTACCCTTGATTTGTTACCGCTCATTATGACCGTTGCCAAAGAAGGCAGATTGGAAGAAGAAATATTTTTAACTTCCTTTCTGTGGGAAGAAGCTAAGCATGTAGATGGATTCAATCGTATTATTACCGAAGTTGTTACCAATGCAGGGGATTTAAATAGGTTTATCACGCCTTCTTATAAAAAAGTGTTTTATGAATTATTGCCCAATGCCTTAAATGCCTTAACCCTTGATGGTTCTCCTGTCAATCAAGCAAGAGCTTCTGTTACGTATAATATGATTATTGAAGGGGTGTTGGCTGAAACGGGCTATTATATGTTCTATAAGGTGTTAGATGAGCATCGCATCATGCAAGGTATTAGAGAATTTGTAGGTAAGCTAAAACAGGATGAGTCCCGCCACATCGCCTACGGCATTTTCTTAATTTCTAGATTAGTAGCTGAAAATGGGGATGAAGTTTGGGAAGCCGTAGAATCTCAAATGAATACCGTTATCCAACCAGCAATGGGGCAGATTACAGAAGCCTACGCACGTTTTGGTGATAATACTCCTTTTGGGTTGGACTTAAATGATGCCAGTAACTATGCAATGGATCAATTCCAAAAGCGGTGGGCTAGAATTCAGCGAGCACGTACGCAGAGTATTGAGGAGATTTATAAGATTGCGGAAGTTGCGGTTTAGTTGGGTGTAATTTTGAATTTTAAATGATTGAATTTTGAATACTGTTCTCCTCATTCAAAATTCAATCATTCAACATTCATCATTACTTAACATACCCACTCTCGGCCACCAATAGGAGCATAGCCAATTGTGTAGCCTTGTGTCCCTCTTTGTCCAACCACCATTCATCCAAGGAGTGCGCATTCCCACCATCACCCCCTCGTCCAATTGTAACAGCAGGAATATTCATAGAAATAGGAGTATTAGAATTAGTAGAACCTCTGGTCAACCTTGGGCGTTTGCCAAAGAAAGCCGTACAAGCCATCGCTCGTTGAATTAAAGGAAGCGTCTCTGGTAATTCTCCAGAAGGTCGATCTCCAATCTTTTTAATATCGACGGTTAACTCCCCTCCCAAGCGACGCATTTGATTCTGGGCATCCAGCGCTTGTCGAACGGCAGTTTTCAAGATCACATCCATACTATCTAATCGCTTAGGACTAATCGAACGCATATCTACTAGCATGGACGATTCAAACGGAACGGAGTTAATAGAAGTTCCTCCTGCAATTACGCCCACATTATAGCTAGTTTTAAGACCATCGGCCGTAAACTTATCCGCCGCTTTGGCAAAATAGTGAATCGCTGAACCCAGGGCATGATGTGGATTTGCCAATCCAAAGGCGCCCCAAGAATGCCCACCCGGTCCTTTGAACGTAACCTCGTAGCGGTGAGAGCCTAAGCCTTGATTATTCACCCTGCCAATCGCTCCACCGTCAATCGCGATCCAGCTATCTATCTTTACGCCCTGTTGACTAAATAAGTATTTGACCCCTCGCAAATCTCCTAATCCTTCCTCGCCTACGGTGCCAATAAATAAAATATCTGCCTCTGTTTGTACCGCTGCTTCATTCATCGCACTTAGGATGCGTATGACCATCGCTAATCCTCTAGTATCGTCCGAAATGCCCGGGGCATATAAGGTGTCACCTCTCATTTGCACCCGCACATTGGTCCCTTCTGGAAATACCGTATCTAAGTGGGCATCCAATGCCACTACCTTTTTGCGGGACTTTCCTTTTCGCAAAGCGATGACATTTCCCATTTTATCCATCCATACAGAATCTGCCCCTGCTGCTTCTAGCATTTTGGCAAACTGCGCCGCTCTTACTTCTTCTTTAAATGGAGGGGCAGGTATTTCTGTGAGTAGGATATGGTCTTTTAAGGTCTGCTCTCTTTGTGCTTCGATCAACTCAAAAGCCTTCTTCATGGCCGTTCTTCTGGATAGCTTCTTAATTTCTTTTTGAAAGCTAGATTGGATGCTCGCTACTGCTTTCTCTGGTTCTTGGGCTATTCCTTCTACCCCTATGATGGTTAATAGGAGGAGTATTAATTTTTTCATTGTATTTGTTTGGGGTAAAGGTAGGAATATTTCGGTTTTTGAATCGCAGATTTCGCTGATTTGGAATAGATTACGCGGATTAGATGGGATGGATTATTTGGATTTTGGCGGATTTTACGTTTGCAACACTTTATGATTGCTTATTATATGTATAATTAGATTCCACACTACTATACACTTTTTGAAATCGCTGCCTACGGCAGCGGGACTATGGGGTTTG
>CALJIQ010000162.1 GCA_937973995.1 uncultured Saprospiraceae bacterium | reverse complement strand
AATGGGTTGAATATCGCACATTCAACCCATTCTGGGTTGGGAAATATCCTCAATCTTATCCCTAGATTGCATCTAGGGCTATTCGTATTCAATCCCTTCGGGATTGTAGAGATCAAAAAGATGTGGGGTATCAATAGATTTCAAAAATGCAAGCTATCTAGTCCCTCATATTTATAATCCGCAAAAAATCAAACCAATCAGTTCCATCTCATCTGCGAAATCTGAGAATAATCCGCGAAATCTGCGATTCAAAACACAAAAAATTCTACCTTACCAAATAATCGTAAAAACATACCTTGTTTAACTTTTAATTCAAAACATTAAACAAAAAAACAACTTTCCTGTTATTTCTTTACAAATAATTCATCATCACTCAACTAATTAACCAATTCCTTGGCAACAAAAGCAATCGTCATTGGTTCCGGATTTTCAGGCATTACAGCTGCGGCTTCCTTAGCACAGAAAGGATACGAGGTGACTATTTTGGAGAAAAACGAGGTTTTAGGAGGGCGTGCTAGAAAATTTGAAGTAGATGGTTTTACCTTCGATATGGGACCAAGTTGGTATTGGATGCCAGAAGTATTTGAACAGTTTTTTCAAAAATTTGGCAAGCAAAGAGCCAACTATTATGACTTAGTCCGTTTAGACCCCTCTTACACGATCTTTTTCGGCGAACAAGAAATAATGAACGTTCCTGCTAAAGAAGAAGCACTATATGAGTTATTTGAAAACTATGAACCAGGAAGCAGCCTTAAATTAAAAAAATTCTTAGAAGAAGCAGCCTATAAATATAAAGTAGGCATGGAAGAATTTGTTTTTAAGCCCGGTCATTCTATCCTAGAATTTGCAGACCTCCGAGTTTTCAAAAGCTTATTTCGTTTGCAAATGTTTTCCTCTATTTCTTCTCAGATTCGAGGCTTATTTAAACATCCAAAATTAATTCAACTATTAGAATTTCCCGTTTTATTTTTAGGGGCTACCCCTCAAAATACGCCAGCGATGTATAGTCTTATGAACTATGCAGATTTGATACTAGGTACTTGGTATCCAATGGGTGGGATGCACAAGATTATTGAAGGAATGGTCCAAGTAGCTAAAGAGTTGGGAGTAACCATTATCCCAAATCAAGAAGTCCAACACATTTATATCCCCAATGGTCATGCAACTAAAGTGATTACCCAAGATCGAGAATATCACGCAGAGGTAGTGGTGGGAAGTGCCGATTATCATCATATAGAACAACAACTGATAGCTACTGAAAAACGGCAATATTCTGCTGCTTATTGGGATAAACGGACGATGGCCCCTTCCTCCTTATTATTTTATTTAGGGATCAATAAAAAGCTGAATAATTTACAGCATCACAATTTATTTTTTGATGAAGATTTCGGCTTACATGCCGAAGAAATATATACGACTCCAAAATGGCCTACCGCTCCTTTATTCTATGCTTGTATGGCATCCAAAACGGATGATAGCATTGCCCCTGAAGGCTGCGAAAATTTATTTTTACTAGTCCCTGTTGCACCAGATTTGGAAGATACAGAAGAACTAAGAGAAAAGTATTATCAAATCATTATGGATCGTTTGGAGCAATTAACGGGGCAAGAAATATGCAGTGCGGTCGTGTATAAGCGAAGCTTTGCGCATAAGGATTTTAAAGCGGATTATCATGCCTTTAAAGGCAACGCTTACGGCTTAGCCAATACCTTATTGCAAACAGCTATTCTAAAGCCCAAAATGCGAAGCAAAAAAGTAAAAAATCTATTTTATACGGGTCAACTGACCACACCAGGTCCTGGTGTTCCTCCTTCTATCATTTCTGGTCAGGTGGTGGCGGAGGAGATTTATAAAACGATTAAACCGTAAAGTTTAAAATTCCAAATTCCAAGCACCAGATTCCAATCTGCCGTTGCTTGGAATTTGAGATTTGGAATTTGAATTTTGGAATTTTCCCAATCATGATGCACCTCTATCACAGCACTTGTAGCGAGTGCTCCAAATTGATTACCAATCGGTACAGTACTTCTTTCTCAATGGGCATCCGCGCCTTTGACAAGAAATTTCGATCCCCTATTTATGCTATTTATGGATTCGTTCGATTTGCAGATGAAATTGTAGATACCTTTCATCAGCATGATAAAGGAGCTTTGTTAAATAAATTTCGACAAGATACTTATGAGGCCATCGAACAGGGAATTAGCTTAAATCCAGTGTTACATTCTTTTCAAGAAGTGGTTGGGAAGTATTCAATTGAAAGGGAATTGATAGATGCCTTCCTCGATAGTATGGAAATGGATTTGTATTTCCACAATTATAAAGATGACCTCTACAAGAAATATATTTATGGTTCTGCGGAGGTGGTGGGCTTAATGTGTTTACGCGTTTTCTGTGAAGGAAACACCAAAAAATATGACCGCTTAAAAGCTGCCGCACAGAGCTTGGGATCGGCGTTTCAAAAAATTAATTTTTTGCGAGATATGAAAAGTGATTTTGATGACCGAGGTCGAGTTTATTTTCCTGGGGTAGATTTTACCAACTTTACACAAGACGATAAATGGCAAATAGAAGCAGATATTAAAAAAGATTTTGACGATGCATATCAAGGAATTATTCGCTTGCCGAAAGGGGCAAAATTTGGCGTCTATCTGGCCTATGTTTATTATTTGAATTTATTTAAAAAAATAAAAGGAGTGCCTCCTTCCAAAGTAGCCTCTGAACGGATTCGCGTAACGGATAAACGCAAGGTTTACTTATTGTGTCGGGCGGCAGTTAAGAATCAGTTGGGAATGATTAGTTGATTCGGGTTGCGGGTAAACGGGTTGCGAGCTTCATTCCAATCAAAACAACTTCAACTGAGGTGTTTTAAAATCCTGATGTAATTCCAGATTATAAGGAGGTCGGCTGGCATCTTTTAAATATAATTGATGGGCGATCCGAAACTGCTCTCGAATAATATTGGCGACATTGCCCTTGCCTGTCATTCTAGTCCCCCACTCTCGGCTATTCAATTCGCCGCCATGACAAGATTTAATGGCATTTAATACTTTATCGGCCCGATCTGGCATTGCTTTTCTTATCCAATCTTCAAATACTACCGCTACATCTTTTTCCAATCTGACAATCGTATAGCCCACATGGTACGCACCCAAATCAGCCACCGTCTTCGTTAATTTCAAAATCTCTTGGTCATTCAACCCAGGAATAATAGGTGCCATCATGACCATGACAGGAATCCCTGCCTCCGCTAAGGTTTGTACGGTTTTCAACCGATTGGCAATGGTTGCAGTTCGAGGTTCTAAAAATCGTCTTAATTCTTCTTTTAAAGAAGTGATAGAAATGGCAACATGTACCAAACGATGTTCCGCTAATTTTTTTAGAATATCCAAATCTCGTAAGATCAAGCTGTTTTTAGTAATGATGCTTACAGGGTGACGGTATTTCCAAAATACTTTAAGGCAAGCGCGAGTGATTTCTAACTTCCCTTCTATCGGTTGGTAACAATCTGTATTGCCCGACATACTAATAGGGGCGACTTTCCATTTAGGACTTTTTAGTTTTTCTTCTAATAATTTAGGGGCTGTTTTTTTGACCAAAATCTTAGTTTCAAACTCCAATCCAGCAGAATAGCCCCAATAATTATGCGAATTCCGAGCGTAGCAATAAATACACCCATGCTCACAACCCTGATAAGGGTTCATGGAATAGTCAGAAGGAATATCTGGACTTTTGATCTTATTTAAAATGGTCTTGGGGTGAACATCTATAAAATCTGTCTTGATGTCCGCCTTATCTTCTTGCTCCCAATCCACTGGATTTTCATCATAGACCAAGTTGTGAAACCGATTGGCAGGATTAATTTGTGCGCCCCTTCCTTTTATGTAGGTATCTTTTTTCTCGTCCATTATTGTCTTATTTATAACAGCCTCCAAATATACAAAATAAATTATTTGTTTTAATAATAAAAACTAAAAACTAAAAATTTAAAACAATAGATTCTTTGATAGATTTCGTGAAATGAAGGCAATTAGCAAATCAGATTGGCATCGAGCCAATCTGATTTGCACAAGGGTTTCTAAAGGGGCAGGTCAGGCTTTGCCTGACCTGCCCCTTTAGAAATCCTTGTTTCCCTGAAATGGACTCGATGTCCATTTCAGGGAAGGTATCACGGGATTTATCAAAGAACCAAACAATATTAACTTCTTGCACAAGAATAGGATATGCTTGATATTTAGTTATTTTTGTATCCTAATACTCAAGGATGGAAAAAGCTTGGTTGATTATTCCCCTATTCTTCTACTTTAGTTGTCAGAATCAGCATTCGCCTCCTATTGCGACTTACCAAAAGATTCAAGGGCAGACCATGGGAACCACCTACTCCATCACTTATCAAAGCAACCAAGATATTAGAAGGACGGTGGAGCAAGTATTAGCAGAGGTCAATGCGGAGGTCAATCATTATGATCCCAATTCTGTCCTATCTAAATTCAATCAAGAGCTTAGTACTTGGCAAGTGAAGGAAGGTGTGAATCATCAACATTTTCACAATAATCTACAAACTGCCAAAGAAATATATCAAGTAAGCAATGGTGCCTTTGATCCAACGATTATGCCCCTTGTCAACTATTGGGGGTTTGGGTATACGGCTAAAAAACCAGTAACCCATATAGACTCTCTGAAGGTGGATAGTTTATTACAATTGGTAGGATTCGATAAAATTAAAATATCTCCTTCTACGATTGTAAAGGAAATTCCATCCATCCAATTAGACTTTAGTGCATTGGCAAAAGGATATGGTGTGGATCAAGTAGGTATCGCCCTGGAAAAAAAAGGTATCGCTAATTACCTTGTGGATATTGGTGGAGAAGTTCGAGCAAAAGGAATCAATAAAAAAGGAATTCCTTGGCAATTGGGGATCAACACACCGAGTACCGATGCCGCTATCAGCGATTATTTAGCTATTATTGCATTGGATAACCGATCTATGGCCACTTCGGGTAATTATCGAAATTTCTATGAAGTCAACGGCATTCGCTACGCCCATACCCTTAATCCCAAAACGGGTTATCCAGAACTCAATCGTTTATTGAGTGCTACGGTTATTGCGGATGATTGTATGATGGCTGATGGCTATGCGACTGCATTTATGACGATGGGATTAGAGCGTGCATTTGAGCTTGCGTCAAGCATAAAGGACTTGGAGGCGTATTTTTTGTATGCTAAAGAAGATGGAGATATAGACAAACAATTTACAGAAGGTATGAAAACTTTTATTGTGGAGTAGTTGGAGTTGTTGTCGTCAGGAGACGACTTAGATAGCGGCTTCAAGTGAGACTTGAAGCATCGAAAAATAGGGCGATACTCAAGTCTCCAGACTTGAAATGTTTATCCTACTCGTCTCCTGACGAGTATATTATCAATTCATCCAATAAATTATAACAACCAGCTTATTCACAGCACCCAAATCAATATTCTACATGGATTTTAATTTAACCAAAGACATTTGTTTTTTTGATGTGGAGGCGACGGGCTTAAATGTAGTACGAGATAGAATCGTACAAATTGCCATCATCAAATACACGAAAAAAGGCGGTGACCCCGAAGAATTCACCACCTTAATCAACCCAGGAATTCCTATTTCGGAAGAGGCATTAGCGGTGCATGGCATCACGCCCAAAATGTTATCTAACCAACCCACTTTTGCTCAAATTTCGGATAAGATTTATGAATTTATAGGCAATGCAGACTTAGGAGGCTATAATTCCAACCGATTTGATATACCCATTTTGATGGAAGAATTCGCTAGGGTTGGAATAGAGTTTGACATCTCTCATCGTCGTCTAGTAGATGTGCAAAAAATCTTCTACAAGATGGAACCCCGTACCTTGCGAGCAGCACTGAAATTTTACACAGGTAAGGAATTAACAGATGCACACGATGCCCTAGCAGACGTGAAAGCTACAATAGACGTTTTAAAAGGTCAACTACTCCGCTACGAAAATGAAAACTTAGTGGATGCCGATGGTAATGTCACGGAAAAGCCCGTCCGAAATGATATGCAAGCGCTCCACGATTTCACCAAAGACGACCGAAATATAGATGCTACCCAACGACTTCGATATGATAAGGATAAAGTGATTGTGTTTAATTTTGGAAAATATATGGGTAAGCCCGTAGCCGAAACTTTACATAAGGATCGCCAGTATTATAATTGGATTTTAAATAAGGAATTCTCTTCGCAAGTGAAGCAGATGGTTAAAAACTTGGTAAAGGATTATGAGCGGAGGTTGAAGGAGGAGAGTTGAGAGAATACATTGTGCCATTGTCTCATTGCTCTATTGTTCCATTGTTGCTATGCTTGATGTTGACAATGAGACAATGGAACAATGAGACAATGGGTCAATGGGTCAATGAGACAATGGAACAATGAAACAATGAGACAATGGAACAATGAGACAATGGAACAATGAGACAATGGTTCAATGAGACAATGGTTCAATGAGACAATAGATCAATGAGACAAAAGAGCAATGATTCAATGGACCAAAAAAAATCAATTCCTTAAATAAGAATTAAACGTAAAAGCACCTACCAATCGATCATAGCGCTCGCCGAAAGGTTGATAATAAATTAAGATCGTATAATCATTTTCTGTTTCGTGCCAATTGCCTTCTGTATGGTCTAAAGAAATGGTTTTGGTTTTATTGTCAACTACCGCAAACGCATAATTGTAAAAGCCTTGTTTTATTTGGGTATCCAATAAATAGCCGCCTATTCTTTCATTGTATTTCATTTTGAATTTTTCTTGGATTTTCCAGTCCGTAATTTTTCCAAATAGATAGACCTCTGAATCCTTGTAGGGAACACTCTTTTCTAAAGAAAATAGTACCATTGGATAATCGCTTTCCAATTCATCAATATTTCGGTGTAAATTTTCAACCGTATAAGCCCCATTAATATCTCTAATAAACGAATAGGCTTGGTATTTTCTAATAGGATCTATATACAGTGTCACTTCATATCCATCTGAAAATTCATCTATGGCGGACACGCCTTCTGCTTTAAATTCTAAACTTCTTAAATCAATAAATCGAAATTCTTTGCCAGCGGGGAAGCTAATTTTATCCTGATAATCAAAGACGACTTCCCGATCATATAAAAAATAGGGAGGCATATTTTCTATCGCCGTATCCCAACGTCCATTTTGCATGATCGTTGCTTTAATTTCTGTCTTCGGATCTTTTACATTCAGTTTTTCAAAGGAGACCTTAAAGTCCAGTTCCTGATGTGTCTTAAATTTTTGCATAGACGCAGGTCTTGCCATTTGTGGTTCAATTCTCACCAAAGGCTCTACTGCTAAAAAGCGTCTCGTTAATACTAGATTTTTTTCACCATCATAGATGACCAAGATATAATTTCCAGACTTAGTCCATCGCATATCACGGTTGGGAATGCGTAATTGGTAGTGGGTATATTCGGTAAGGGTGTTAAAAGAAAAATCAGGGTCTCTAATCTCTTCCTCATCAAAGCCCTCCAAGAATTCTAAGACATTTAGATCAGAAGGAGTCCAGTCCGATTTGCAATGCAAAAAGGTATAATAATAGGTTTGCAAATCTCCAAGATCATCAAATCGCAATTCTAAAGTAGCTCTAGAATCTAAGTCTAAAATAGGTTGGGTCAACGGCAATCCAGTGACATGGAACTGCACACTGTGTATATTTTCGCTATAAATCGTATCGTCATAGACCAAATTATCCCATTGGCTGAATCCGCTAACAAGTGAAGAAAGGAATAAAAAAAGAATGGAAAGTCGTCTTTTCATTATTTGTAATTGTGTTAGCACTCTTGGTGCTAACATAATTGAATTGCCGAGATTTGGCAAGAATGAATTATGTTAGCTTCAAGAAAGCTAACACAATTAGTGGTTCATCAATTAAGCCGGATATTCCACAAAATTACGGGGGGTTTCATATAAACGAACGGTAATATCATAACGGTCGTCTAAATGTTTTGTTAAAATTTGCCAGATGACAAAACAAATATGCTCTGCGGTAGGATTGAGATTTTTAAATTCTTCGGTATCTAAATTAAGATTTTTATGGTCAAAGCGATTTTCAATTTGCTCTTTAATAACATCTTTCAATATCTTCAAATCAATCAAATACCCCGTTTCGGGATCTACTTCTCCTACCACTTTCACCTCTAATTCATAATTGTGTCCATGATAATTGGGGTTATTACACAATCCAAATACTTCTTTGTTTTTTTCGTCCGACCACTTTGGATTATGCAAGCGGTGGGCGGCATTGAAGTGGGCTTTTCTAAAGGCAGCAATTCTCATGGTTATTTATTTTGCATTCTAACAAAGAGCCTACTCTAAAAAGTCATTTTGAGCGAGATATGCCAAATTTTTAAAATTTGGCATATCTATACTTTGCTAAAAATCAAAATTTTACAAAAAAACATTTAATGTAATTATTTCGATATTTCATTAAAACAGACTTTTTAGAGT
>CALJIQ010000161.1 GCA_937973995.1 uncultured Saprospiraceae bacterium | reverse complement strand
TCTTGGGTATTGGCATAAAATCGCACAGGGAAAGAAACTGGTAGAAATTGTTGGATGATGGGAATAGCCGTACCAATAGCAATTAATTGATGGATTTCTTTTGCTTGCACCAACTGTGCAATTTGCTGATATAAGTTCGCTGCGGATTGTCCACTTTGTAAAACGTCGGATAACACGACGATTAATGGTTTATGGGTATCCCGTTTTGTTACAAAGTTTAACGCATATTCAATGGAGGTTAAATCAGAATTGTAACTGTCATTGATTAAAGTACTTCCATATACGCCTTCCTTTACTTCTAGCCGCATAGATACTGGTTCTAATGCTTTTAGCTTTTGTTGAATAAAAGAAGGATGGAGTCCTAAGTAAATAGCTGTGGCACAACAATGTAAAGCGTTTTCAATGGAACTTGCATCTGTGAAGGGAATCGAAAATTGAAAGTTTTGTTTTTTATAAGAAGCGGTTATATGGGTCTGTTTATTTTGAGATTGACACTTTAGGATTTGTATATCTGCTTTCCCATGAAAAGACCAAGTAAAGCGGTTGATTTTAGGGAGGTGTTTTCGGATGGCTTTGTCAATCAGGTCCTGGTCTTTGCAATAAATAAGCGTCTTAGCTTTTTTGAATAATTGTAGCTTTTCTTTGATTTTTTGTTTTTGATTTTTAAATCCTTCATCGTGCGCTGCACCGATATTGGTAAAAATTCCAAGGGTGCAATCTACAATTGGAGCGAGGCGTTTCATCTCTTTTGTTTTGGAAATTCCAGCTTCAAAAATGCCTAGATTATAGTTCGCTTCCATTAACCAAATGGATAAAGGAACGCCTATTTGAGAATTGTAACTGCCTGGGTTTTTTATCACTTGATACGTTCCTTGCAATACTTGATATAACCATTCTTTAACGATTGTTTTGCCATTGCTACCGGTAATGCCAATTACTGGAAAATCAAACTGTTTTCTATGAAAACGGGCAAGCCGTTGTAAGGCTTTAATAGCGTTTTTTACTTGTAGAAAATTTGCATTAGGGTATAAAGTAGTGTCTATTTGTTTGGTAACGATAAAATTCAAAACCCCTTGATCGTATAATTCCTGAATATAGTTATGTCCATCTTGTCGCTCTCCAGTGAACGCAAAGAAAAGGGTACGATTGGCAAAAACTAAATGGCGAGAATCAAAAAGTAATCGCTCTATGGTATGAGGAAAAAGGGTAGGATTTAAGCGGTTGGCTTTTAGGATTTTTTGGATGTCCTGTATAGCGTATTTCATATGATGATGAATGAGAAATGATGAATGAGAAATGCCAAATATGATTCATCATTTCTCATTCACCATTCATCATTTTTACCCGTTCATACTCACAATCTTAATCTCCACTCGTTGGTTTTTCTTTCTTCCCACAGCGGTTCGGTTGGAAGAGATCGGCTTTCGTTTGCCATAGCCTTTGTATTGAAGCCGATTGCCATCAATACCTTTTGCTGCTAAATAATCAGCTACTGCTTTGGCCCTAGCTTCCGATAGGTCATCGCAATACTCATCATCACAGTTACCATTGGTATGACCGCCAATCTCTATGACTACATCAGGGTTGTATTTTAAAAATCGATAAATTTCATCTAAGGCACGAGGATTTTTATCGTTTATAGAAGATTCATTTACACCAAAGTATAATTTATTCAATTTGATGGTTTGCCCCTTCTTCATATCTTTTCTAGCAATCCCTTCGATGGTCATTTCTTTTCCATTGGTGTTTTCTTGAGGCTTAGGTGTTTCTACTGTTTTGGGTGGGGCGGGTCGAGTAGGTGTTTCCGCAGGGATTTCTTTTTGAGGGGTTGGTTTGTTATAAGTAGGAGGCACAGTAACGGGTGCATCTGCTATGGCAGGTTGCTCGTAAATTAACACCGCATTATCCCGTGATTCTCCTGCTTCATTTCTTGCTATAATTTGAATTGGATTTCTTCCTTTTTTAAATTTTCTTAAATCTGCCTGAAAAATACCTGTATCAGGGTCAAAGAAAAAATCGGTATTAGAAGCACCGTTTACTAAAAAAGTAATACTCAAATTAGGAGAAACATTTTTCACCCTTGCCTGAACCGTAATCCCTCTTTCATCTACTTTTTGACTTTTAGTGGCCGGTACTAAAAAATCTACTTCAGGGGCTTTTACTTTGGCGATAACATTCTCATCACATGGAATAGGCTCAATAGCGGAGGCATTATCCAATAACACATTACCATTATAAGGAAATAGAACAGGTGTTTCATAAAATGCTTCAAAATGAATATAGGTATGGGTTTGGGTAGGTTCAAATTTAAAATCGAATTGCTTCCACTCATAGTTACTAACCAATCCGGTTTCTCCTAATTGTTCCCGTTTAGCACAATGTTCATCTCCACCCCAAATAATTAACTTCGATGGTCGAACATAGTTCGTCATCAAATCGGTCTTCTGGCTTCGACTTTCATATAATGGCGAGCGACATAAAAAAATGCTAAAACTATAACATTGATTCGCTTGCATAGCTTTCGATAATCGTTGGCTTACTCGTTCCCAAGTATCTGTATCTCGAACAACCATTCCCAAGTAGGTTCTACCATCATAAGCAGGACGACTTACCCCAAAAGTGGTATTCGGCTGTATATCAGGTGCTGTCTCTCCTGGAAAACCACAATCATACCACCCTAAGGGGGCTTTCCCTGCCCTCGGTAGGTCTTCAAAAGAAGGGTTCTTTAGACGAATAATATCATCTTGGGCAATGCCCTCCTGAAGACTAAATAGGGCAATTAGTATAAAAATCAATAACTGATATGTCTTTATCATAGAATAAGAGAATTGTCCAGTTGCTAATAGAAGAAATAACAACTTCTTCCTTAAAACGCAGAAAATGAGAATAGATGTTTTAAATTTTCATTAAAATTACAAAAAAGGGAGTAAAGAGGAGTCAGGAATCAGGGGACAGGGGTCAGGTAGGTGACTAGAAAGCTTTAATTGTTTTGCTTTTTTTGAGTAAAAAACCTTTATTTTAACATCTCTTTTTTAAAACTAAATGCGATTTTTATGATTCGAAACTTTAAAAATCTAGATATTTGGAAGCGTTCTCGCCACTTTGTTAAGACGCTCTATATTGTAACTAATAATTTTCCTTCTTCTGAAAAATTTGGACTAGTCAGTCAATTACGTAGGGCAGCAGTTTCTGTACCTTCCAATATAGCAGAAGGATGCGGTAGAAAAACAGAAAAGGCTTTATCAAATTTCTTAGATAACGCAATTGGTTCAAATTGCGAGGTGGAAACTCAGTTATTCTTAGCATTTGACTTAAAGATGATAGATAAGCAAACAATGAGCAACTTAAGTGATGAAATCACCCAAATCAGAAAAATGATAATAGGGTATCAAAAAACATTAAATGTGTAGCAGTGAAAACCTGACTCCTGACCCCTGTCACCTGACTCCTTATTTATGAAAGTCTGTATAGCAGAAAAACCCAGTGTAGCGAAAGAAATCGCATATATTTTAGGCGCAAGGTCTCGAAATGACGGGTATTTTGAAGGAAATGGCTATTGCGTAACCTGGACTTTTGGGCATCTTTGTACCTTGAAAACACCAGATGATTACCAAGAAAGTTGGAAGAAGTGGTCGCTATATAGCTTGCCGATGTTGCCAGAGAAGTTTGAAACGAAGTTAATTAAGAATAAAGGGGTGAAAAAGCAATTTGGCGTCATCAAAAAATTATTTAAGAAGGCGGAAGTAGTGATTAATTGCGGGGATGCAGGGCAAGAGGGGGAACTCATTCAACGGTGGGTGATGAACCAAGCGAATTATAAAGGAAAAGTGCAGCGATTGTGGATTTCTTCTTTGACTCCTGAAGCCATTAAAGATGGATTTAAAAATTTAAAAGATGCTTCTCAGTATGATAACCTTTACTATGCGGGTTTTTCTAGAGCGATTGGCGATTGGTTATTAGGCATGAATGCTACTCGGTTATATACCCTAAAATATGGTGGGTATAAACAAGTGCTATCCATTGGTCGAGTGCAAACGCCGACCCTTGCGTTATTGGTGAAGCGATTTAAAGAAATTGAAAACTTTGTCCCACACCCTTATTGGGAATTACAAACCTTTTATCGAGAGGTCAATTTTAATTATACCAAAGGACGGTTTTTAAAAAAAGAAGATGGAGAGAAACTACTACAGCGGGTAGAAGGAAAACCTTTTGTGATTACAGATTTCAAGAAAAAGAAAGGGAAAGAACAACCTCCTCGCCTATTTGATTTGACTAGCTTGCAAGTGCATTGCAATAAACGATTTGGTTACTCAGCCGATCAGACACTAAAAACCGTACAGAAATTGTATGAGAAAAAGATAGTCACTTATCCTCGCGTGGATACGACCTATCTCCCCAACGATCAATATCCCAAGATTGCGGGCATTCTAAAAAAGATGACTTCTTATAGCCAGTTTGTCTTACCGCTGTTAGGTCAAAAAATCCGAAAATCACCCAAAGTTTTTAATGATAAAAAAGTAACCGATCACCATGCTATTATTCCTACGGGAATGGAGAAAAATTTACCCATCCAAGAAAAAAATGTGTATGATGCTATCGCTCGCCGCTTTATCGCTGCTTTTTATCCTGACTGTATTGTGAATAATACGACCGTATTGGGAGAAGTAGATACGATTCCTTTCAAAGCCACTGGAAAAGAAATTTTAGACGAAGGTTGGAGGGTACTTTTTCCAAAACAAAAAAAGACGAATACCTCCCAAGCCAAAGCGTCCAAAGACGGCAAACAGCAAGAGGAAAAAATATTACCCATATTCAAAGTCGGAGAAAGCGGTCCACATACGCCTACGCTACTTGAAAAAATGACCCAACCGCCCAAGCATTATACAGAAGCCACTTTGCTACGAGCAATGGAAACAGCGGGTAAAATGGTAGAGGATGAAGAGTTGAGAGACTTAATGAAATCCAATGGAATTGGTCGTCCTTCGACTCGTGCAAATATCATTGAAACCCTATTTAGAAGAGTATATACCCGCCGTCAAAAGAAGTTAATTATTGCCACCACGACAGGCGTTCAACTAATTGATACCATTCAAAATGAATTATTAAAATCACCCGAGCTAACAGGGCAGTGGGAAAAACAATTGAGAGATATTGAAAGTGGTGACCACTCTGCCAAGCAGTTTATCACGGATATGCAAGAGATGATAAAAAAGCTGACGGAGGAAGTGCGAAAGGCTCAAAATACCAGTAAGATTGCTAGTCAGCAAAAGGATACCTCGAAGACTTTTGCCAAGACTAGAAAAAAGAAAAGCCCTGCTGCTAAAAAAAGTATCGCAGAACAAACTTGTCCAAAATGCTCAAAAGGTACCCTGCTCAAAGGTAAAGCTGCTTACGGTTGTAGTAATTATAAAACGGGTTGTTCCTTTCGGTTACCTTTTGCTTTTAAAGGAAAGGATATTCCTGAGTTACAATTAATGCGTTTATTAGAACATGGTGCTACTATTCAATTAAGAGGTTTTCAGGAAAATAGAAGAAAGGTAGCGGGTAAGTTGAAATGGGATGAACAGTTTAATTTGACATTTCTTCCCAAGACCAGCAAAAAAGCAATTCCTTTTAAGAAGAAAAGCACGGCTAAAGCCAGTAGTTCTAAAATACCAGACCAAATTATTTGCCCCAAATGTAGTGTTGGAAAAATTGTCAAAGGCAAAACGGCTTATGGTTGCAGCCATTGGAAAACAGGCTGCACCTTTCGATTAGAATTCGAAGAAGTGCGAAAGCGAGCCAAAGGAAAGGCATTAACCAAGGAATTGGTCTATCATATTTTGATTGGTTGAGTTGGACTTTATTCGGTAGACGGTCGCTTCGCTGACGGTTGACGGGAAACAACTGTACAAAAAGAATTTGAATATTCTTAAGTGTATTACTAGAGAACTCGTCAACTCGCAACCCGCTCACCCCACCATTATCTCTTTATGAAACGCCAGAAATTCTTCTCGTAAATCAGGTAAGGGAAAAATCCATTTTTCATCCTCTGGTAAGAACTCATCTACAAAATCTATTTTATGGACATCTAGAATCTTCGTTTCTTCTCCTAATAAGTTAATCACGATTAAGTTACCGACGGAAGGTAAGTCATCGTAGTCTAGGGTAACAATATTTTTAGCGCGAAGTAGTATGGAGATTTTTTGGTCGTCTTCTTCTACCAACACAAATTCCCATTTGGAAGCATCATAAGTTTGCTTCACCATCATACTGTTGAATACTTCAAAGGTGAAGTCCCAATCTTCTTTTATGGGCTTACAATAGTGGAATTCCCAATGTCTTAGGTCAGGGGCTTGTTTGAAAATGTCTTTACTTAATTGTAATCGCCTTCTATCCCCATTAGCAGATAAGGTGAAAGAATGAGGCTTGTTAACCCCTTTTCCTATCTCCCAAGCAAATAATCCAAAATCTAATACTTGGTTATTTAATAATTCTACTACTCTTTTTGTGTCTGTTACTTCCCTAAATTCTGATTCATTATCAATAAACCAATCCCAAAATTGTTTTATTTTCAAATCCATTGATAGCAACTGTTTAAAGCCTCCTTCTAAGTTGAATATTAAAACTAAAAAATTATACTGTGGATAAGATAAATTACCGTAAATGTACAAGCTGTTTATTTGTTTAACTGTTTATTTGTTTACAAGCTATACTTGGATAAACAAATAAACGATTAAACAAATAAACAATATTGAAAATAGGTTTTTTATCCAGACACTAGTATACATAGCCTTCAAAAGTAATGTATCCTGTTGAAAAATACCAAATTTCTCATTGAGAAAACTAGAAATTTAAGAGACATTTACACTATGAATTTTGCATTAAAAAAAATTGGTAAATATTGTGAGCAACATACTACCTCGCAATCTTCTCTACTTCATCAATTAGAGCGAGAAACGCATCTAAAGACACTGGCCCCACAAATGCTAAGCGGACCCTTGCAAGGGCAATTGCTGCGGATGATTAGTAAGATGATTCAACCTCAAATAGCTTTAGAAATCGGCACTTTTACGGGGTATGGTGCGCTGTGTATTGCAGAAGGTTTAGCGTCTGACGGTAAGCTATTTACCATAGAAGTAAAGGAAGAACTGGAGTATATTATTCGAAAATATATTCATCAAGCAGGATTGGAACAGACTATTACCCTATCTATTGGAGATGCGGCCACCATAGTGCCTACTTTACCAACGCCTTTTGACTTGGTATATATAGATGCAGGTAAGCGTTTTTATGCCACCCATTTTGATTTAGTAATAGACAAGGTTCGTTCGGGTGGAATTATCTTGGTAGATAATGTTTTGTGGAGTGGCAAGGTAACGCTACCAAAACATGATAAGGATACAGAAATCATTCACGCTTTTAACCAAAAGGTATTGACAGATGAACGGGTAGAAAATGTATTATTACCTATTCGGGATGGGATTAATATTATTCGGAAGATTTAGCGGGTGAGCGGGGTGCGGGTGAACGAGTTGCGAGTTTCGGGTGAACGGGTTGGCTAATTATACATAAGTAAGTAGTGTGACATTATTAATTATTGATTATTAATTATTTTCCAGACGCTACTGAACACGTCTAATTAGCTAATAATCAGTAATTAATAATCAATCAACTGAAAAGCAAAGTTGTTAACTTATTTTTGTCAGACTACTTAAACGTTGGTAAATTTGTCTTTAAATCTAGAAAAGTAAATCTATGTCTTGTCGCTTACGGCAACTCGCTCACCTATCCGATAGAATAAATCCACTACCATGTACATTGGTGATTTGAATGCGCTCATCTTTAGAAAGGTATTTTCTCAGTTTAGAGATGAAAACATCCATACTACGGCGATTAAAATAATCACTTTTACCCCAAATAGATTGGAGTACATATTGGCGGGAAAGCAAGTTGCCTTTATTGAGGCATAATAATTTCAATACTTGGGTTTCTCTTTCGGTGAGGTATTTATCTTCCCCTTGAAAAGTTAGTTTTTGGTTAGTCGCATCAAACTGATAATCGCCAATATCAAATATTTTATTCTCCGCTTCTTCTATGCGATTAGATCGTTTTAAAATGGCTTGTATACGAGCCACTAATTCTTCTTCCTCTACGGGTTTGATAATATAATCATCGGCACCTAAACTAAATCCTTTTAATACATCTACCTTCAAGGATTTCGCTGTTAAGAATAATAAGGGAATGCTATACCCTGCTTCCCGCATTTTATCTGCCATTGTAAAACCGTCCATTTCGGGCATCATGACATCCAGCACACATAAATTATAGTTAGCTAGTTTTAAAGCACGCAGCCCTTCTCTTCCATTCTTTGACCAATGAACAGAGAAATTCTTCATTTCCAAATACTCCTTTAGAATATATCCTAAGGTGGTATCGTCTTCTACTAATAAAATTTTGGGTTTGGACATTGTCTTTTTTTAGGGGTCAGGAGTCAGAAATCAGGAGTCAGGTGAGTCCTTTTGATTTCTTAGGTCTGACTTTAAATAGGAAATTCCATGATAAAAGTGGAACCTTGGTTTTGCTTGCTTTGCACACGGATAGACCCACCATGTGCTTCTACGATATATTTCACATAGCTTAGTCCTAATCCAAAGCCTTTGATGCTATGCAAGTTCCCAGTGGTAACTCTATAGAATTTATCAAATAGATGGCGATGGTGTTCTGGCGCAATACCAATACCGTTATCACTGATGGCTATAGATAATTTATCGCCTGTGTTTTGGGTGCTAATCGCAATAGAAGGATTTCCGTTGCTATACTTAATGGCATTATCCAACAAATTTTGAATAACATTCTTAAAATGATCTTTGTCTATTAATAATTGACCTTTGACGGATTGAAAATTTTTAACCAACTGCCCCTGTGCTGCTTCTATTTTTAAAGAAAAAGCATTGGCAGCTTCATTTATGATTTCATGGAAATCGCATACTTCTTTTTGCAAACTGTATTTTCCATTTTCTAAAGAAGCTAATTCTAGTACTTTATCTATATGTCCTTTTAGCTTTTCATTTTCATTTTCCAAGAGATCTAAATAGTTTTCTAACTTATCTGTTTCGTTTTGCTTCAATCGTTCTTTAAAAACCTTGGTCAATAAGGAAATAGAAAAAACAGGCGTTTTTAATTCGTGGGTTAGGTTATTGATGAAGTCGTTTTTAATTGTCAATAATCTTTTTTGGCGATTGAGGTTATAGATCAGAAAACTAAAGCCACCCAGAATTAATAAAAAAAAGAGAATAGAAGGTACTAGCAGATAAGCAAGTTGTCCAAAGAGATAGGAGTATAAATTGGTTTGATGGAAATGTAGCAACACATTACAATTACACAAAGCCTCTATACTGGAACCAAATCGAACTGTATGCTGATTGAAGGGAAATGCTTCTGCATTAAAGAGTCCGCCGTTCAATAATAATTGGTTTTTGGCATCCGTAAGGGCGAAGGAAAAATCAGCCGAAATACCTCTTTTTGCTAATTGTTCTTTAAGAAGGGTATCTAATGCCCGAACGGTTTGTTCAGGTAAGGAATCTGCTGTTAAAACCCCTTTCTCCTTCCAATCAATGTGTAATTGAGCTATTTGCTGGCTCAATTCTCTATCCGTAATCAAATGACTTCTAATACTATATAGAACTGCCTTTACCTCTGTATCGTAATTCTCCTTTTCCATTTGCAATCCTATATTCAGCAAACCCGCCTGAATGACAATAAGCCCTAACAAGGACACGATGATAAAAGTGATAATGGTACGACTCATGAATGATAGTCATTAGTTATGGGTCTTCAGTCATTAGCAAAATTGCTACAGATGAGCTATAGCTAATAACGAATCACCGACCCAATTTACAACGAATCTTAAAGGGATGCTATTTTGCTTAACAGAGCGTTAAGCGAATTAACCTTTCGTTTGCATTTAATTTTCTTCTCCTTCCTAAAACAAAAAAGGCTGGAAAAAAGATTCCAGCCTTATTGATGTATTTTTTTAATGAGTTCTTTCCTTTTTAGTATTAAGATTTTAATAAATGTACATTTTGCCTTGTGCCTCGTTGGCTTACGCCAACGAGGCACAAATAGGGATTTGAAAGATCTGCCTCTAAAGAACCCTTTTACGAGACGGCGAATAGCCGTCGAGTAAAACAGACATTTATTTATTTCATGCCACTTAAGACTGCAATTGCTTCAAAATATAATTCCATAATTTTTCATAGGGGATGACTTCCAGTTCTGAAATCAACCCTCTGTAAGCAAAGGGAGTTTCAATTAGGCGATCATAATACTTATCAACATTAGAAAGATTTTCTACTTTAAAGTCTGCTTTTTCTAACTGTTGTAATAAGCGAATGAATTGAATGACTCTATAATACACTTCTTTTTTCAATTGGCGGTTTGCATAATTTTTTAACCGCTCAATCCGCTCGCTTACGGCATTGTATCCTTTCTTTTCAATGAAGAATAAAATTTGAGCAATGACTAAGAGAACCGTGAAGATTCGTTGATCTTTTGGAAATAATAGAGGGTCATTTAGAAACCGAGATAACCTAAAGGTACTCTTGCGTTGTGATTGTAGAATGGCATTTTCAGATTTTTGGCTTTCTGCGATATAATTCAAGTATATATTATAAATATTCCATTTCTCTCTCTCTTGCCCAGACATTTTCTTGAACTTAGAATTGGAAGTAGCTCTATTATAAATAGCTAAGGCATTCACAAAATTATCCGTATGAATGGCAAGCAATAAATAATATTCCATGAAGGTAAACCAGGTTTCGCTACCCGCAGGAAAGGACTTTAAACATTTCTCTGCATTACCTTTTCCATTTTTGTAGTCTCTCAAATGAAGATAAGCAGACATTTTTTTCAATTGGAAAGTAGCCAATTTTTCCGTTTGGTAGTAAAGGGGATTTTTTTCGATGTATTCCTCTGCTTTATTACAAACTTCTAGCATTGCCTGATAATCATGCAACATTTCATACCGAAAAGCCCATACCAAGTACATATTATAGATGATAATTGGAGAGTCATATATCTCAGATAAGCCCACCAACGCATCGCAATAGGTATCAATTCGTTCTCTTAAATCTTGGTTTTTTGATGGGGGTTTATAGTAATTCATAATCACCCGCTGATGGAGTTCCTCAGATCGAATTTCCGCATCTAATACATTTTGATATTGTTTGATATGCTGATCGTATTCTTCAAAATTTTTCTCATCCCCTATATCGGCGGAATATTTTCTTAAAATTCGAGAGCAATTCACAATTACATCTGCAAATTTAAATTTCAAGGCAGTTGTTAAAATTTGCCTGGCCAAAGAGGCAGCAGTATGGGTCGCATTATTGGATAAAAGAATTTTGACGAGGGTCCAATCCTTATTACAAGAAAAATAAGCTCGCTCGTAATTAGAAGTGGATGGAAGATTGACATCTAGAAAGAAAAGCGTGTTGAGTAACCTTTTGCGAAATCGAGATTTAAGTTGTCTATACTTATCGTCTGTAGGGCTGCAAGAGTATAAAAAGTTAGCAGCATCTCGATCGTTTTTAAATTTGCTGGCCAAAAGAGCTTCATAAAACTCATTAAACTTACTGTTTTTATGTTTTAAGGAGTGATCATCGAAAATTTCTATTTTTCTGACTTTCTTTTTCGTTACAATTTTTGAAATTTCGATTAAGTTTTTCATAAAGTGATTGATAATTAGGATAAAAGAAGGTATTGAAAGAATATTTTGTTTTACGGCTTAGAAATAGATACCATAAAGTTATCCTAATTTAAATTTAAATGCTATTTTTTATGTCACAAAATATAAAATAAATAATATTTTAATCTTGGTTTTTACGATCTATTTTAAGTATATTATTATTATGTTTAATAATTATTTATTTAATAGACTGATTATTAGTCATTGAAAATTAATATTTAGCTTTCCATATGCTTTTCATAAAAAGCCAGAATAATTTATTTCAATAAAGTATAAGAAGGATAGTGTAAAGTAACTATTAGAATTTGTGACTCCATTTTTGAATGCCTGGGACTTTTCCTTGGTACAAAAATAAATAGCATTATAGTTATATTTTATAATTTTAGATATTTAAGAATTTGATTTTCTACTAATCAAAACTTTCATCAATCATTTAATATCTTCTACGAGGGGAAAATAGTTTGACATCATTAGAAAATTCAAGAGAAAGATATTTTTTTTTTCAATTTTTTTAATTTAAATTGCGAGACTTTTTGAGTCGAATCCTTTCAACGTATAATAACCTCTTTCCAAAAATTGATTTTAGTATTACAAATTATTAATCACACTCCTTGTGATTGATGGTTTCGTACCATCCCATCCTTTAAACTGATTTAATAAAAAAAATAACAATTACATTAATTTGTAATTCGGAGTTTCTCAAACCAAACAAACTCACATTTTCAACTTAGAATTTGTATTGAGTTCATACCATTGCTAGAGCTAACACTTGTTTCCAAATTTTTTGAGAATAAATGGAGCGTTGTGCTCTCAGTTTCCCTATTAAAATCAATTCAACTTCCCTAAGACCGTATAAATATTATTTAACTTATTACTTGACTTATTTAATAACTTTTAAATCATTTTCAATGAATGTGATTCTACTATTTACA
The DNA here is from genome assembly GCA_937973995.1 of uncultured Saprospiraceae bacterium. Lineage (GTDB taxonomy): Bacteria > Bacteroidota > Bacteroidia > Chitinophagales > Saprospiraceae > JAFMDF01. The sequence continues at coordinate 1,071 of CALJIQ010000161.1, read as the reverse complement.
GTATTAGTACTCACAGGATTTTTCTTACGACAAATGAAATCGAAGAAATCTTCTATGCTGATTGCTACCTCTATGCTGTTATTCTTTTCCTTGAGTGTACAAGCTCAGGTGAAAATTTCTGACATGGGGCTTGATGAAACGTCTGCCTCAGAAGGTTCTATTCTAGAGCTAGAAAGTATGAGCAGAGCTTTCGTTCCTCCAAGAATGACAACAGCTAAAAGAGATGGTATCTCCTCACCATTAACAGGAGCGATTATTTACAACACGGATTATGAGTGTTTACAAGTTAATAACGGTACACCACAGGTTCCTTCTTGGGAATGCATAGGTGGTGGTGCTAGAGGTCCTAAGGGGCCTGCGGGAGCTCAAGGAGCTCAAGGAGAAAGGGGAGAAACAGGTATGAAGGGAGATAAAGGAGACAAAGGGGATGCTGGTGCTCAAGGTACTCCAGGTGCTGATGGCAAAAATGGAGCAGATGGAGCAGATGGTGCAAGAGGTCCTAAAGGTCCAGCAGGCCCTGCAGGTGCTGATGGCAAAAATGGAGCAGATGGAGCAGATGGTGCTAACGGAAAAGATGGAGTTAATGGAAAAGATGGTGCTAATGGCAAAGATGGAGAAGATGGAAAAGATGGCACTAACGGTAGAAACGGAATTGACGGCAAAGACGGAAAAGATGGACTTAATGGTGCTGACGGAAAAGATGGAGTTAATGGAAAAGATGGAATTAATGGTAAAGATGGTAAAGACGGTGAAGCAGCAGCAGCAGGAAGAGACGGGGTAGATGGTAAAGACGGCGCTCCAGGAAGAGATGGAGTAAACGGTAAAGATGGTGCTCCGGGCTTAAATGGTGCTCCAGGTGCTGACGGTAGAAATGGAGTTAACGGTCAAGATGGTGCTCCAGGCGCTCCAGGCGCTCCAGGAAGAGATGGAGTTAACGGTCAAGATGGTGCTCCAGGCTTAAATGGTGCTCCAGGTGCTGACGGTAGAAATGGAGTTAACGGTCAAGATGGTGCTCCAGGCGCTCCAGGCGCTCCAGGAAGAGATGGAGTTAACGGTCAAGATGGTGCTCCA
>CALJIQ010000160.1 GCA_937973995.1 uncultured Saprospiraceae bacterium | reverse complement strand
AAAAAATTAAAATTAGCGTATGCAACTGGTATAAATCAGTAATGTGTTCTTATACTTAAACTCGGAATTGCAAATTGAAAGTGGAATTCCTGTGCGATAAGAGATAGCTGTTTACACAACGGAAATCTTGTTATGGCGTGGCCATTTAAAGGTAAATGGAAAACTTTGGAATGTAGAATATTGGTTTTTACAATAAGAATATAGGGTTACATTTATAGGCAATATTTTTTGGAGTTAAAATCAAAAACAAATATAACGAATAAAAATTATCAGATTTATACCGCTTTAATGGTATTTTTAATAGTAAAAATTATGGTCTGTTTTTAGGCTTATTATTTGGTATTTCGGCGTTACTAATATCTATGAAAATAAATGAGTATTTTTTAAAATAAAAAAACCTTCCCAGCCGAGGCTGAGAAGGTTTTTACAATATTTTTAAAAAGGAATTTTAAAATGATTGATTAGTCTATCAAAATCATACGCTTTTTCGCGATATGATTTTCGGTCTCCAAGTGATAGAAATAAATTCCATTACCTGATAGATCCATCTTTGATACACGAACCTCATTTACTCCTTTTTCAAAGTCACCTTTAAGGGACTTCACTAACTGACCAGATACATCAAAAATATTCAACTGTACAAAACTTGATTTATCAAGATCAAATTTGATCGTTGTAAAATCCTTGAAAGGATTTGGAGTATTCTGGTACAATTGGAAGGTAGAGGTAGTTGCTTGGAAAGCAAGATTTACATCCATCAATTCATTTGTTAAGGAATATGCTTCCTTAATTGTCAAATCAGAATTTAATTGGATAATCTCACTTAGCTGACCAGCAGTTTTTGCCTTTAGAACCAATGTGAACATTGGCGCAGCTTTTTCCAAATCACCTACTTGATTCCAACTAGCAGTCAATTGTCCTCTATCTAAGAACATCTTTCCAAAGTGTTCTTCTGTTGCAATTCCTTCTTTCAAATCAATAACTTCAGCAATTGTTGGATCCACATTTAAAGTAAACTGGTATCCTAATACTTGGTCTATTGATTGTAAATTGAAGGCTACTTCTACTACTTCTCCTGCTTCAAAAGAACGATCTGCGATTGCAAAAGAAACAGCTTCTGGCATCGCTCTCACTTCACTAGCAGCTAAGGTATTAGCCGCAGCATTACCACTTACATCTCCAACTTTTACTCCAATAAAATGCGCATCTGTATCAGTCAATAAATTACTGATAGTTGCAATTTCATCAAAGCGTTCGTTTTCAGGTGTAGTAGTTACAAATTCATGTGCGGCATCTACAAATCTCCAAGAATCGTTATTCGGAAATTCTGAATGGATGTTTAAGATCATTTGTCTTAATTGAACCATATCATAAGCGGTAATCGATCCAGATTTGTTGATATCTGCTGCAATGTGCTTGTAAGGAGAATCCAATTCATCAATTCCCAATATGTGTTTACTAATTAACACTAAATCAAAAGTTGATACGCCATTTAGCGGATTCATTTCTTTCTGTGGATCTACAGTGTACTCACTATACATTGGCACAGAATTGAATTGATAGGTTCCATTAGCGCCAGTTATAACTGGATTCATAGTATAACCTCCCAAGTTTACAGTTACATTTTCTACTGTTGCTCCTTCTTCCGTAGTGATCAGACCACTAATAGCTGCCATATCACCTTCTCCGTCTCCGTCACCACCTCCTTGAGGAGTTCCAGCACAATTACAACCATCTGCCAAAATTACATCGTTAACAGTAGTTGCATTTCCGTCGTCACAGACAGTACCTGGAGTTTGTTGAGGAGAACCATCTGAGCAAAGCGGTACCGCAGGGGCGGCAGAAATTGCCACATCAAAGTGGAAAGTATAACAACCATTTCTATCTGTTACAACTACAGTATAATCGCCAGGAGCAAGTCCTGAAACAGTATGCGTATTAGAGTTTACTCTAATAAAATCAGTCACCCCTTGTCCTTCCCAGCTAATCGTATATGGCTCCTCGCCACTGTTAATATTAACACTGAATGAGTTCTGGCCTCCAGTCACAACACTTGCAACTGTACAATTGCCACCACCGCTTGGATCTGGCGTTCCAGAAACCATTACCATTACAGAGCTAAAACAACCATTTGCATCTGTTACGATTACCGTATAAGCACCACCAGGTAAGTTGGTGATATTATAACCAGCTCCATCAGGACGGAAGAAGCCATCTACTGGACCATTCCAACCTATCGTGTAAGGTTGTGGACCACTTGTCACGTCAACCCAAATTACACCTGCTCCAACATCTGTAATAAATGATACTGGGCATACTCCTGAGCCACCAGAACCACCGCCACCAGTCATACCAGAATCAGTAACTTGAACCATCTGAGTATCAAAACAACCATTTGCATCCGTTACAGTGATCGTATAAACACCTGCTGGTAAAGAAGGTATTGTATAACTATTACCATTCGGAATTCTAAAATAACTTGATACGGGTCCATCCCAACTAATCGTATATGGCTGAGGACCACTACTAATCACTACCATAATTTCTCCAGTCATTGGTGCTACTGTAAAAGTAGTATTACAAGTATTGCCACCAGTGTTACCACCAGTATTACCACCAGTATTACCACCTGTATTACCACCTGTATTACCAGTACCAGTTGCTGTAGTTACCGTCACTTGCTGAGAGCTAAAGCAACCCTTCGAATCCGTAACGGTAAGGAAATAAGTTCCCACTGGTAAAGAAGGAATCGTGTAGGAATTCCCGCTTGGAATTCTATAATAGCTTGATACAGGGCCATCCCAACTTACTGTGTAAGGCTGTGGGCCACTATTAACCGTCACCACTATCTGACCATTGCCCGGCTGAGCTATGAAAGATACACCACTCGTACATGGACTTGGGTTAGGATTAGGGTTAGGGTTAGGATTCACAACAGAACAAGCACCCTGAGAAGCTACTGCTACTCCAGCACAAGCTGCTAAACAAGCATTACTATAAGTATTACCGTCAGTTCCACATACAGGCTCGACTACACCTGGACAAGTACAAGTAGGAGTAGGAGGTGTACCTGAACAAAGATTTCTATTATCTTGAACCGTAACTTCTACTCTTACAACACTCCAATTTCCAGATCCGTCGCTCGCCCAAATATCTACCATTCTTGTACCTAGATCTGCGCAAGTAAAATTCGTACTAGTCCCAGCGTGAGCAGGAGGTGAATTACCATGTGTGCCAGCAGCAGCAGCAGGATAAGCCATCAACACATCTCCAGTGATTTGAGAGTCACAATCTTCTATTTTGCAAACAAAATCTGACGCCCATATATCTATAATCCCACCTAAATCTGCAGGATTGGAAGATCTACCAAGGTTAATCGCCAATTTATCTGTACAGAACATAGCAGGTCCTACTCCATCAGTAATGTTGATTACGATAGGAATTACCGTTCTATTTCCACATCCATCTTCGGCAGCTAAGAATAAGGTATGAGAACCAACCGTAAGACCTGTGATAGGTGTATTTAGAACAGCATCTGTTAAAGTAATTCCGCCAATCGTGCCTGAAATAGTTACTGGAATATTTCCACTAGAACAATTATCCAGAGCATAGAAATTAGGAAGAACTAAATCACCAGATGTACAAGTAGCAGAGTTCACAGGCATGGTATAACTTAAGTCACCTACTGGAGAGCTACCCTCATAAATTGTAGGTCCTGCATCATCCATTACTCTAACCACTTGTGTGACCTTTTTGTAGCCAGGACCTTTATAACCGTCATTATCTGCATCAACTAATGCATTAGGATTCAGACACCAATCAATGATTTCCCAAGTTCTTACAATCTTTCTGCATGAACCTGTTTCTCCTAAAAAGTCTGTTCTTTTGTAGTTTGTAGCAACTACTTGACAACCAATATTATTAAAAGTTAAATCATTTCCAAAATCGTATTGAGATAGATCAACCTCATTACAGTTAACCGTAACTTCTGGAGCTGGTAAATTGGTAATATTGAATGTATCAGTAGTAAGCAATGAAACATTAATAGTCTGTGTACAAGACTGGTTTCCTAAAGTCCAAGTTCGGGTAATCGTACCCGCCCCACAATTATTAAGGTTTCTAACAACCACTGCGGCACCTAAGCTTTGCGTATTACAATTTCCTCCGCTTAAGGTAGCAGAACCATATACAGATAAATCATCTAAATCAACAGAACAGTCAACTGTTTGGTCTGGTGGACATATGATGGTTGGTTGTACCTTATCATCCACTCTGACTCTTACCATACAGTTATTGAAGTTACCTGATGAGTCCCATACTCCTAACGAAACCATAACTTCGTTACCTATATCACAGCATTCAAATGAAACCGCCGTGTTCCAAGAAGTTGCATCTGGGAAACCAGTTCCACTACAAGTATCCATTCTTCTTACTCTCATGCTGTCAATCGAACAGTTATCATGGCTTCCATCATCAAATGTGTTCGCATACGCCCAAGCAGTACCATCCTGTGTAAGGGATACAACAAGATTTTGCTCACAAATTACGGTTGGAGAAACTGCATCATTTACTGTAATAGAAACCGTATCAGTAGAAATATTTCCGCAATCATCTTCTGCAACAAAAACAATTGGATGAATTCCAAAAGGAATACCTCTCATCGTACCGCCGTTCGCAAAAATAGTATTAGCAGGTCCTATTATTCTTACAGAAATATTTGCATCGTCAGAGCATACATCACTAACAGTAATTCCTGGTATTTCAATATCCACTCCACACTCATGTCCAGCATTAGACATAGTAATTTCATTGAAGAAAGGTAAATTTGAAATTACTGGTC
>CALJIQ010000159.1 GCA_937973995.1 uncultured Saprospiraceae bacterium | reverse complement strand
AGTAGTGTGACATTATTAATTATTGATTATTAATTATTTTCCAGACGCTACTGAATACGCCTAATTAGCTAATAATCAGTAATTAATAATCAATCAACTGAAAAGCAAAGTTGTTAACTTATTTTTGTCAGACTACTTACTGTAAAAAAACCCAACTATTTAGTAAGAATTTTATACTTTTCCTTTATGGATTTAAAAAGTCGTTTTCACCAACAATATCCCCATGCCTTTTTTCTAGAAAAGGATCAATCAAAGGTAGCACAATATTTACGAAAACAAGATTGGTTGACAGATAAAGAACAAGTGATTACTTTGGAAAAACCTGGGGAAGGAAATATGAATTTTGTTCTTCGAGTAAAAACGGAACATCGGTCCTTTATTATTAAACAGGCTAGACCTTGGGTAGAAAAGTTTCCGACTATTGATGCCCCAGTTGAACGAACCGCTGTTGAAGCTAGTTTTTTCAATACGTTGCAATCACAAAATTTCTTAAAAGAGTTTATACCTGCCTGCTTAGGATTTGATGCTACTAGTTTTATTATCGCTACCCAGGATTTGGGCGTGGGTGCAGATTATAGTTTTTTATATCAAGCAGACAAGTCGCTTACGCAGTTGGAGATCGATGGTCTCATTGGTTTTTTGAATGCCCTACACCGTCTTCCTCCGCCAGCATCTTTCCCAGATAACCAAGCCATGCGAGCATTGAATCATGAGCATATATTTAATTTTCCGTTTGTGGAAGACAATGGGTTTGATTTAGATGAGGTAGAACCAGGCTTGCAGCGAATTTCGCTGATGTATAAAAAGGATACTTTTCTAAAAGAAAAAATTAAACAATGTGGCGCACTTTACTTAGCGAAAGGCAATCACCTGTTACATGGGGATTTTTACCCAGGGAGTTGGTTAAAGGTCGAACAAGGATTAAAAATCATTGATCCAGAATTTGGATTTGTGGGTCCTGCGGAATTTGATGTGGGGGTTTTAGTGGCGCATTTGATGATGGCTCAACAAGCCCCGTCCAGCATCCATGCTATTTTAGAAGGGTATCAACAACCACCCAATTTTAGTGAATCCTTACTAGCACAATTTGCAGGTATCGAAATTATGAGACGGCTTATAGGTATCGCCCAATTACCCTTAACGCTGGATTTAAATCAGAAAAAAAGATTGTTGCTAAAAGCAACTTATTGGATTCAAAATGAGGTGATTAATTTGGGGTGAGCGGGTTGCGGGTTGGCGAGTTGCGGGTGAACAAGTTTTCTGACTTAGATGTATGCGAAACAGTAGCAATTAAAACAACTCATCAGCTCACTTTGGAGTGAGCAGATGAGACGCTATCCTTCAATCTGCTCACTCCAAAGTGAGCTGATTGATAATTTTGCTACTCCAGATTTTTATACAATAAATTCAAATCTAATATTGCATCTCAGTAAAAGTATCACTTGCCAACCAGTTCACTCGCAACCCGTTCACCCACCCACTACTCCGCGGTTTTAATCACCTTCAAACTCTGCAGTTCCCCCCTTCTTTGTATGTCTAAAAAATACATGCCTGCTGGATATTCTTGCATGCTAATTTGATGCGGTTGGTCGTCTGTCAACCTCAATTGTTGTAGTAGCTTACCGCTTATGTCTCTTAGCGTTATTTGAGTCTCTGCTAAGTCCGCACCAGCAATCATTAGAAAGTCAGTAGTTGGATTTGGAAACAGCTTTATCTCGGTTCCGATTTGCCCCTTCTTATTTTTAGTCCGACTAGTACTTTGTTCATTTAGGTTGATAGAGGGTAAGGTCGTAAACTGATAGGACCCAGAGTACGGAGACCACAAACCTTCCGAGCATTCATGACTTACTTGATATTCGTATAAGGTGCCATCTTGCAAGCCTCTGAGCCATCGATAATAAGTAGGCGAAATACTAGTATAAAACCAAAACGAAGTCCCTACGATTCGATAGCGAAATTGATTATTGACGGGACCTAATGGTTGAGGTGCATAGACATAGGCGAAGTATTGTTTGATCGTACTGACGGTTAATTCGGTGGAATCAAGACGTTCACAAGTGCCATCTGTAATAATTTCAATTTCCGCTTCTCCTTCATTATCCGTCCGTTCCCCAGAGTCACCATGTGTAGAAAAGTAAAATGAAAAAGAATAGTCAGAGAAACTACCATCTGCACATTCTTGATTTGCTTGAAACTCATACGTAGTACCTGGCTGTAGATCTAGTAGTCTTCTAAAATGGGATTGTTGAACATCCGTGTACATCCAATTAATATCTCCTTTTATTCGATATCGAAATTGATTATTTAAGTCTAAATTATGATGCGAATTATAAATATAGGCAGTGGTTTCTGTTACCGAACTAGTGGTCAAACCGATACCATCTATCGGATCACAAGTACCTCCTCCTAAGTGAATGCCTTCACAGGAAATCAGTTCGATGTCGCCAGCCTGAGCGTTTGGATGCATTAGCGTATCCGTAGTGGTAGCATCTTTCTCCAAGTACATTCTCGTTGTCCCAAATTCCACGGAGGTCATAGTAGCCTGATCAAAATTTGGTTGGAAACAAATAGCTGCAACAGCCAGGGTATCTTGCGTTGAGAATTCATTGGACCAATCTTTTGTAAAAAGGAGTGGTACTTGTCCATTCGATAGATTCATGCTATCCGTTTGGTAGAAAAGGGAAGTAGCAAAGGTATCTGCTATTTGGATTTCTAGAAATTGCAAAATGTCTACCTCCCAAGTCACCATAGCAATCATTTTTGAACGCTGCCCTACCGCATACACTGGAACGCAAACTAAAGAATCCCCGCAAGAAGCAGTTCCATCTCCTATTTGCAAATAAGCTTTTTGAAGAATGCTATCTACTAAAACAGAATCTTGGTACATCGAATCTACCTGGGTGGTATCCATCATTTCCTCCTCAGGATGACTTTCTTCTTCTTCATTTTCTTCTATAGTAGAATCGTCTAAAGTTGTAAAGGTAGCTGATGCGGAGAATGCAGTCCAGGAACCCGCAGAACAGATATAACTCACCTGAAATTCATACTGGGTTGCTGGATGTAGATCAGAAAAAAATCGAGTAGCATCTGCAGTAATACTTGAATATTTCCAAAAATGGGTATCACTTTCTCGAAATCTAAATTGGTTGATCGCACGCTCAGAAGAAGTATAATTCAACCAAACAGACGTATCATCAAGATCACTTGTAAAAAGATCTGTTGCTTCTAGGGTAGGACAATTGGATAATCCAGCATCATGAGCAACCAATGATGCTTCGCTCCATACTACGACTAGTAGCAAGAACAGTACTCGCTTTAACATTGTTTATAGGATTTAATTTGGTAACTATTCAGGATGTTATGCTCTAAAGATCCATTTACTTTTTTCAATTGAAAAAAAAGTAACAAAAATTCTTGTCGCAGCAAATGCCCAGCTCAAAGCTATCACCCACATCCCAATGCTGCGACATCAGCCGCCACCAAGCAGGGACATGTACCTATATGTTGACCATTGCTATACCGTTTTGATTTAGCAGAGTATGTCAACATCTAGGCGGGGGAGCCTTGGCAGAATACGTGGGTGCGGGTGCCTGCTTTGTGTAGAGCATTTATTCTGCCATGTCTTTTTGGTACTTTTTTGACAAGAAAAAAGTACATGAAATATTAGCAAGTTTAATATGCTGAATAGCAACTTAATTTGTAAGAATAGATTACTAATATCCACGAACTTCTCAATATTGAATGTTGGATAAAATGGGATGCAATAGCACGAAAGCATTATGACTTAAGGCAACCGCCCATTCAACATTCTTTATTCAAAATGGAGAACTAACATAGAACATCAATAATCAGAGCTAAATGTATGATTGGTCTTATGGTCTATACAAAAACCGGAGCATCGGTGGGAATGTGATTTTACAAGTGTGTATAAGAAGTATTTATAGATGTCAAAAACTTATCCATAAAATTAATGGGCTCTTCTTTTTAACGTATGAAGTAATTTGTAATAAACAAGTTGATGATTAGAAGGGAAGAATAAATGGGTAGAAATGTTTAGGTGAGTTAAGCTCCTAAAAAGAAAGGGCAGAAATGCAGACTAAGTCTACATTTCTGCCCCTATAAAAATCTTGTTCCCTTTAATAGACTCGATGTCTATTTCAGAGAAACCTAAAAGAAATCTAAATTATCGCTTAATAAACTTAACCGTTTTGCGATAGTTCGCTAATTGATATTCCAATAAATAAATACCACTATGTAAGTCAGCCACCTCCATGGTGATTTGAGATTGAGCTGCTTGAAGCGTAGTTGATTGAAGCAATTGTCCACCAATATCAAATATCTTCAGCATCGCTCCCGCTTCCGCAGGTTGATCTAATTGTAGTCTCAACTCATTCACCACTGGATTTGGAGTAACTTGAAGGGTCAAGTCAAAATCACCCGCACTCAACTTTCTATAAGTAGCATAGGTCATGGGTGCAGATGGTCCGTCAGAGATGATAGTTGAAGTAGTAGTGAATTCATAGGAACCAGAATAACTCGACCATTCTCCAGCGGAGCATTCTTGTCGTACTTGATATTCATAAGTAGTGCCTGCACTTAAACCCGTAAGGTATCGGTAGTAAGACGTACTCATTTCTGTGACCGCCCAATTGTTCGTGCCAACTGGTCGATATCTAAATTGATTATTAGTAGTTCCGTAGGGTTGGGGGGTATAGACATAAGCAGCTGAGATGCCTAGACTACTGATATAAAGTTGATCAACAGATACTGCTGGACAATTACTGTTTGGTTCATCATTGCCGCTGTTGCCATTGTTACCGTTGTTGCCATTTCCACTACCACACTCGCCCGCTGTCCAAGTAACACCCGCACATTCTGCTTCACAAGAATTACCATAGGTATTACCATCTGAACCACAAACAGGGTCAAAAACTTGAATGCAGAAGCAATCATTCCCACCACAGTCCTCAGAAAGAACTACTTCTTTCTTTTCTGCTGTGTCGAAAAAGTCGCCACAAGAAAAACCAGCAATTCCTCCATCTAAACAGAATTCTGCACCTGTGTCACAATTTACAACTCTTGTCAGTCCATCCGCACAATTGGCATTTCGTGCATCAAAGACCAAAAAGGATTGTCCATTATTCTCATAGACCGCAATCTCCGAAAGACATTGACTACATAAATCTGGATTGAAGTTAATCCTAGTCAATAACTCACAAGTAATTCCTCCTGGAGCCGTACCGGTAGTAGTAAAGAAACTAGAACTTGAAAAATCTGAGAAGCTACCATCTGCACAGGCTTGATTAACCTGGAACTCATACTGTGTCCCCGCTATGAGACCGCTGAGGTATCGATAATAGGTAGTAGAAATATCCGTGACTTCCCAGGTATCACTTCCCACAGGACGATACCGAAATTGATTATTGACAGCGCCATTAGGTTGTGGTGTATAAACATAGGCATTATTGTCACTAATACTAGAAGTAGTCAATGTTCCACTAACTGGCAAACAACTACCTCCTTGACTAGATGCATTACAAGTACAACCATCTGAGCCAATTATTCCTCCTTCACAGGCAGTACCGGGTGCAGCAGGGATATTGGGATTGGTATCATCGCAATCATCAAAATTATTCACATAACCTGGAGGAGGTGTACAGCCTGAAACTGTGTTAAATTCATCTCCATACCCATCGCCGTCTAAATCTGCGCCGAAAATAGCAGTACAGGTTACAGTCCCTCCTTCTGTCGTAAAAGTTTGGGTTGCTGAATAGCCTGTCCATTCCCCTGCACTACATTCGTGCGTCACTTGAAATTCATAGGTTGTGCCTGGAATCAAAGTGTTGATGGATTGATAATAATTAGTAGATTGAGGTAAACTAACCCAACCATCTGTTCCCGCCACTCGATAGCGGAATATATTATTTACCATACCATACGGTTGTGCTGTATAGATATAAGCAAAATTTTCTGAAATGCTACTGGTAGTCAAATCACTAGCCTCTAAAGCAGGACAGGCAGTAGGAGGTTCTGGACCTTGTGTACCAGGTGTAATAAACGATTGAAGAGTGGTATAATCGGACCATTCATCTGTACAACATTTTCTGCGACCCTGAAATTCATATTCTGTACCTGGCCTTAGATCACTGACAAATTGATAATGATTGGTAGTTGGTTCTGTGGTAATCCAATTAGAAGCACCAACTTCTTTATATCGAAAGGCAATTTCTTGGTCTAGTAAAATATTAGGCATCTGTAAGTACGTATAGGTTTCCGTGATGCCTTGTGGAAATGCATCACTTGCAGGAGGCGCTTGACAAGGAGCATCAGCGGGGTATAAATTATGCAATACAAACCGATCCCAGTAATAGACGATTTTTTGTAAGTCATCCCCTTGGCCATCTAGTGGATTCCAAGACTCCCCTGAATCTAAAAACCAACCATTATTCGTACCGCCCCAGCCCCAATTGAAATGAAAATAATCTGCGGTATTGTTATTTCCAAAAGAACCATATCCATCAGCCACCCAAGTATGTCCTATAAAATCTACACTAGTACCCGTCAATAGCAAAGGGTATCCTCTATCTAAATCTTCTTTTGCTACTTTGGCAAAGTCACTATAATCCCTATCGTAAAACCATCTAGCTGCATTATCATATCCAAAGTAGTTGACATAAGCATCTCGCACATAAGAGAAAAAAGTTTCTGTATAAGAAACGCTGTATTGGGTATTCGAAGCAATCCCCATGTCAGAAATCAACTTCGCTACATCTGCATTCGCTTCGGTCAACTCATCCGGCATATTGTCCCAATTATAAACGGTACAGAAATCACTTGACAGCGTACCAAAGTTGTTATCAACGTATTGATTAGAACCATTTCCCTGTACTGGGAAATTGTGGTATTTAATCAATTGCGCCATTGCCACAGGAATACATCCGCAAAAAGTACGATTATCTGGTCCGACGCCTACGGTCTCTTCACTAGCTGGACATTCGGCATTGTAAAATTCTCCTTGATTCCATTTGGTAGTGGTTAATGGACCGACCACCACACTACTTCGAGAAGAACTTACCGCTTCCCCTGCTCTCAACTGTCGCCATTCTCTTTGGACAGCAGGTAGGGTTGGCAAATTGTGTTGTTGGATATAGTCTATGCGCTGGGCATGTTTGGATAGGGTCCCAACCAATCCAATATTCGTAACCGAATTATCCAAATCTAAATGGCTTTCGTTAGAAAATGCCAAAACAGGATAATACCGATCATCTGCCGCTATGATGACAAAACCAGTTGGTTCAAAATTGAAGGCGTAGTATGCCACCTTTCCATTCTCTTCCTTTGTATAATAATTAGCAATATTTGCCGCTTTCAAACTGCGAGAACTAGCAGTAATGGCATTGGATTTGAGGGCATTCTTAGCAATGACCCTAGCTTCTTCTAAAGGAATTTGTTTACCAAAAAGGGAGGTACATCCTAATAAAAAGGTAAGTACCCAAAGGCAATAAGTAGTGGTAGTCTTTTTCATAATCAGTGTGTTCAACCTGATCTAAGGTTGTAAAAATTTTAGTTTTTTTAATTTGTAATAAGGGTGAGGCGGTATTTGAGCGGATTTACCTCAAATTTAGTATAATTTTGCTTAAAATACAGACGCAATGAACTAATACTAATTTATAAAAGTTTAATAAGTATTATTTCATCAAGTACAATAACGAAGGCGGTATGGGATGTTACAAGAAGGGATTATTGTGTTTTTCTCACAGTTTAGTTTTCAATTTTGAATGAAGAATTTTAAATGGAAGGTTGGCTTAAATCTTGGCGCTTTCGTCCTAATGCGTCCCATTTTATTCAAAATTCAATCATTCAAAATTCAACATTGAGAATTTAGCCTCACAGTACATAGTGTCTTGAATTAATATATTATACCCTTCATAAAACTACTTCATGACCTTCCAAGAATTTGAGCAAACCACTAAAACCTATGTCGCTAATGACAAATTAGCCGAAGCCATCTCTTTAATGAGTGCTTATTTTAAAGACGATCCTGACATCAATGACATCATTTTACAGTCTGGCAGGTATCGATCCTTAAAGAAAGATCAACAAAATGGAACGGTGGATTACAACACCCTTCAAACAGCATTCAACCAACTTCGAGCCAATATTCTCATCTTTTTAGAGCAGCACCAACCCGTTTCTTCTGGCAAATCTTCCCCGCACGAAAATACGTCCATTGAAGAAAGGATGAACCTTTCGCATGCAAGAATCTCTATTCTTTGGCTATTACAAGACAATCAACAACAAGAAAATGGTCTAACCATCTCCAAAATTCATCAATTAGCGAATACCCATAGTCGAAAATTCGTTGTCTTAGCCCTTCAAGAAATGGTGGAATCTGGTTTGTTAGAGAGAAATAAAGTGGAAAAAACAGTCTATTGGCGTTTGACGGAGAAGGGCGATGAAATAGCAGATCGCTTCAAAGCGTCTAGTATTTGGAATGGGTAGAGAGCGGGGTGATTAGGGTTATTGAAGGTTATTGAGAGTTAATAAGTGGGTGGACAAAAGTGATTTTATCTTTATAGCTTTTTTGATTATTGATTATTGATTACTAATTATTGATTATTGATTATTAGCTAATTACGTGTGTTTATCGTAAGTTCTCAATGTTGAATTTTGAATGATTGAATTTTGAATAACACTAGACGCAATAGGACGAAAACACTAAGATTTGATAAAACCACCCATTCAAAATTCAAAATTATTCATTCAAAATTGAGTACTTACTGTTATTCAATAACCTATAATAACTCTTAATAACACGAAGTAATAACCTGTGGTTAAATAAATCAAAAGGAGGGTTACTAATAACTACTCCAATTTTACGTCAGGAGCTAGACGGGTGTTCTCAGCAATCCTCCCTTGACCTTTTTCTGATCTTTAAAGATGCTTGGGTCTGTTATCAGACCAACTTCAAAACCGTTCATTGGTAAAGATTGAATGAAAAAAAAATCTGGTTCTTTGACATATCCCGTGAAAAATCAACTCGTCCGATGACTAGCGTCGTCGGATGAGCTGATTTTAGCCATCCGACGACGAAGTCATCGGACGGTTAAAATCTTGTTCCACGGGATTTGTCAGAGAACCAAAATTCTATTAAATAACTCCCTATACTCGATGGCTACTCGCCATCTAATAATGTGAATTAGGTTTGATTTGCTCGGCGGCTGACGCCTATAGCCGTTAGGCTAACAATCGTACAAGATGGTTGGCATTTCCAAAATCTATTGATACCCCACATCTTTTTGATCTCTACAATCCCGAAGGGATTGAATACGAATAGCCCTAGATGCAATCTAGGGATAAGATTGAGGATATTTCCCAACCCAGAATGGGTTGAATGTGCGATATTCAACTCATTCTGGGTTGGGAATTGCTCCGTACATGATGTCACCGTATTGCATACGGTGCTATGCATATTGAATCCCTTCGGGATTTTGAGATGTGGGGTATCAATAGATTTCCAAAAATGTCCACTATCTATTAATCATCAATTGACGGGCATTTGGAAAATGCCAACCAATTTCACCAAACCAATAAGTTGATAGGCTATCAATAATATTAACAATTTTTTGTGTTAGATTTTAAAATTGTTTTAAAAAACTTGTTTGTTTAAAATTATTTGTTTATAATTGTATTGTAATTAATAAACAATACGATGGAATTACAAATTTTAATTAGCAAAAAAGGTACAAAAGTGATAACTGCAACAAATTTGTACGCTGCTTTGCAACTACCCGAACAACATTTTGGAACCACTTTAAAAAAGTGGTTATCAGACGTATATGAGTTCCTAGACGATATCCGAAAGCCTGCTAAATTGAAAGATTTTGCAGAAAAGAAGATCGCTGGCAACTCCATAATCAAAGATTATTACTTGTCTATTGAGCTGGCAAAACTCATTACCCTACGCTCTAAAAGCAAGGCAAAATTAAAATATGCTAAGTGGTTGAATGGGGTGCAAGACCGACCAGAAACGAACATCTCCAACGGCTTATCTAAAGAACAAATACAAACCGTATTAGAGTTGACAAAAGCAATGGCCCGTTTCTCCTGTCAACAATCTGCAGAGCGACAACACCAGCAGTTATACATTGCCAATAATAATGGCAGCACCACAAATTGGTGGCGGTATCGCTCTCGTATTTTAGGCTACTCTGCGGATAGCTTAAAAGAGAAAATGCAAGAAATAGGCAAAGCTTATAAAGGCAAGTCTCAACGAGACATGCTCTTACAAGTAGATAGATACGAACTCATCCGAAGTGCCGTCATAGATTTATTTATGGGCATGGGTAAAGATGTAGCCGAAGCTAAACAACTAGGAGATGTAGCAAAGCAATTTGCTCAAGAAATGAACCTCGAAGTGTTTGATGATAACAAAGGCAGTAGTCTATTCGCTAGTACGGTAAATAAAGAATTATTGAACTCTAAGGGCTTAGCGGTAGGTATCTAAATTAGTCAGTGGTTATTGGTCATTTACAGAATAGTATGTGACCAATGACAGATGACTTACTGACCAATGACCAAAAAAAAAGTCTCATTTAAAGAAAATACCATAACAGTATTGCTGAGTTATATTTCGCAATGTTGTAACTAAATGTACAAAAGGGCTGGGGAGTTTTCCTCCGCCTTTTTTTTGTTGAATACATTCTTTCCATTATCTTGTTTATCGAAATTCTAAAAAACAACGCTTATGGGAAAAATTATCCAACCTTTAGGAACAATTGATCGCAACTCTTCCAAACAAGATATTGTAGAACTTGCCCAAACACATGGCAACGAAATCATCGAAAAAGGATACGATCTTTTAAAAGTTTATGTCGAACTGAAACGCTACTTGCTCTACCTAGATACCATTCTAAAAACCATCCAACCACAAACACTTTCTAAAGCGGTCGATCAGGGAGAAAAATCATTTGACTATTCCAATGCTCGTGTTACCATTATCAATAGAACCAAATACAGTTTTGAAAATGATAATAAGTGGCAAGAGTTAGATCACCAATTACAAGAATTAAAAAAGCTCAAAAAGCAACGAGAAGCACAATTAAAACAAGTCATTGGTGATTCTATGGAAATTGTGGATACCGAAACTGGAGAGGTGGAACAGTTACTCGCTCCTATGAAGGAAATGATTCAACAGTTGATGATTAAGTTGTAAATAGTAGACGTAATTTCCGAAAAATAAATTCAATAATACAACTAGAGGCGAATAAAAAAAGGGTAGCAAGTTGATAACTTGCTACCCTTTTTTTATTCGCCTCTAGGAAACCTTACCCTCCAAAATCATCAAAAGCAATATTCTCCTCAGGCACTCCCAACTGGTCCAGTGTCCGAATCACCGATTGATTCATCATAGGAGGACCACAGAAGTAGTATTCAATTTCTTCTGGTTCAGGATGATTCTTTAAGTACTGATCGTGACAAACACTCATCACATATCCTTTGAATCCTTCCCCATTTGGATCATCAATATTTTCTTTGACAGTCCACTCATCTTCTGGTAGTGGATTATCAAGTGCTACATAGAACTTAAAGTTTGGAAATTCTTTTTCAATTTTTCTAAACTCATCTATATAGAATAACTCTCTTCTCGTTCGTCCACCGTACCAGAAAGATACTTTTCTATCCGTTGTTTTTAAAGTATGGAATAAGTGATATAAGTGAGAACGCAACGGCGCCATTCCTGCACCACCACCGATATAAACCATTTCTTTCTTCGTATTCTTAATAAAGAATTCACCATAAGGACCAGAAATAGTAATTTTATCGCCTGGTGTTTTAGAGAATACATAAGAAGAACAAACACCTGGATTAACGGCCATCCAGCCACCAGCTTTTCTATCAAATGGCGGCGTAGCAATCCGGATATTCAACATCACAATATTTCCTTCCGCAGGGTGATTCGCCATCGAATAAGCTCTAAATTGCTCTTCGTCGTTCTTCATCTTCAAGCCCCATAATTTGAATTTATCCCATTCACTACGGAATTTATCTGGACCAGCAGGATCGGCTGGATTCGGATGAATTTCAAAATCTTTGAAATCAACTTCAACCTTCGGTACATCAATTTGAATATAGCCACCAGATTCGAAATCTAAAATTTCTCCTTCCGGTAATTCTACAACAAATTCCTTGATAAAAGAAGCTACATTATAATTAGACCTTACCGTACAT
>CALJIQ010000158.1 GCA_937973995.1 uncultured Saprospiraceae bacterium | reverse complement strand
GCAACAAGGCTTGAGTCTCAAGCAATCCAATAAGTATTTGATTTTGGTGAAGGATGGGGTGAAGAGTTTGAAGGTGGCTCGGAAGGTATTGCAGGGGATACAGAATGCGGTTAGTAAGGAGGTTTCTGTGGCTTGATACATTTGTGAATGGAATATCTTACTTTAAATCTAGTAAATCAAAAGTCAACAAATGCTGAAAGTTGAAAACATCAAAAAGATTTATAAAAATACGGATGCCTTAAAAGGATATTTTATAGAATTTAATGATGGCACAAAGATCCACCTTACTAAAAGAAGAACAATAATCGTTTTACTTATTCTAATAAAAAATGGAGAAGGGACAGAGGCTGATATTGCACAAGGAAATACGACAATAAAAGAAATAAGAAAAATTCTTGGGAAAAGAATTCCAACCAATATTATCCAAGACTATTATGGTGATGCTAATAAGCCATATAGCGAACTTTGGAATGAGGAAGGCTTTACCTTTATTGATAACTTAAAAGGAGGGAGAAAAGGTTTAAGTCAAAAATACATCTTAAAACCTTCTGACCATCCCAAGCTATTTAAAGTTGTTAAAAAGGCATACCGGAAAGCACCAACTAATAAACAAAAACAAGAATTAGAAAAGATTCAAAAAGGGAAATGCAATTTTTGCGGCTCAAATGTAATGCCTAAAAATAAGCTAAGGAAAAATACTTATGCTAAAGATAGAAGAAGATTAGTATATGACCACCGAAGACCTGTAGAAAGAGGAGGGGATAGTAATCTTAAAAATTTTCAAGGCTTATGTTTCTATTGTAATAAATGCAAATGGCAAATTTGCAATATATGCGACATTCCAAATTGTGATAAAAACTGTGCATTACGAAGCCCAGAAACTAGTAAGATTATTTCCCCGACAAAAGAAGATATATCAGATGTGTTGGCTGATAGGGGAGTTTTTGATTGAAGATAATTTTTGTTTTGATTTAGCTAAGTAAGGCAAAATATCTTTACAAATTGAAGATATAACAGGAGGGCAAACAGCATTTGCTAGTTGTTTTATGGCATTAGTTCGAGAAACTGGAAATTTAAAATCATCTCCAAATCCCATTAGTCTTTTCATTTCTAATAAAGAAATATGTCTTCGTTCTTTAGAATAAACTGGAATCATAGCCCCCCCTCCACTGACACTAACTGCAAATGTAGGTAAAGGTTTGTCGATGGATAAAGCACGAATTCCACTAGATCTAATCTGAAAAATACAATCGTTTAAATCTGCACCATTATCAATTCGCTCTAAAGATTTTCGAGTTTTGGGAATATCAAATGGAACATCTTCTTTAGAAATTTTACCCGTATAGAGATCAATATAAATTTGCCATTTTTGAGATATAGGAATAGAGTTGTCGCCTTTGGCTAAAATATTTTTGAAAGGAATTTTAGCAGTTCTTTTTTTAGTGAATTGAAATCCAAAAGATTGAATTTTTGAGTCTATTGCTACTATATACACTCTTTTTCTTGATTGAGGAACTCCAAAGTCCGCACTATCCAATATGTTATAATGAACGTTATAGTCTATTTCTTCCAATTCATTAAAAATTGTTTTCAATGTTTTACCATTATCAATCTTGACAAGATTAGTAACATTTTCGAGAAATATAACTTTGGGCTTGGATACTTTAGCAATCGAGGCAATTTTAAAAAAAACTGTTCCTCGTATGTCTTTAAATCCAGCTCTTTTTCCAGCAATAGAAAATGGTTGACAAGGAAACCCTGCACATAGAATATCAACTGACGGAAAATGTGATTCATCAATATCAAAAATATTATATTCATCAAAACCTGTATTGTGATTAGCTCTGTAGGTTTTTTCACAATTACTGTTTATATCACTAGAAAATAAGCATACACCTCCTAGAGATTCTAGACCAGTTCTAAATCCACCAATACCAGCACATAAATCTGCAAATGTGAATGATGAAATCATGAATTAAAAATTAGATTATTATTAAAATACAATACAAAAGTATATCAAAATACAATAACAACAAAATTCATCTACTTCTTTTTTTACTTTTGTATTAAAATGTAATAACATTTTGTATTGATATATAATAGAATGAATAGAATTAAAGAAATATTAGTGGAACAAGGTAGAACACAAAAGTGGCTATCTAAAGCTCTTAATAAGAGTTATCCTGTTGTTACAAATTACTGTAATAACAATAAGCAACCTAGCATTGAAACACTTTTTGAAATCGCTAAAATTTTAGATGTTAATGTAAGAGATTTACTAATCAATACAAAAAAAACTACATAGTATAAAAATTAGGTGTCTAAGTGTTATTCAGAATGAAACACTTGAACTAAAATAATATTAAAAAATGCCATTATTTGAAATCACAAAACCAATCTATACAACCTTAATAATAAACTGCGATACAAAAGAGGAAGCAGAAAAATGGGCTTCGAAGATAGTAGGCGATTTAGAAACAGAGAATGAGGAAGAGGAAGAATTTCTATCTTCAAATCTTGATCTCTTTGTTGCGTGTTCGGAAGTAACGGAATTAAGAATAGAAGAAATTGAATCAGATTCTAACGGATAACTTTTGAGTTATAGATCACCCAAAGTTAATCGTTTAAATTAACTTTATGCAAGCACCCCTAACCATCCTAAAAATAGGAGGCAACATTATTAACGATCCTCCCACCCTAACTAAAGTCCTAAAAGACTTCACCAAGCTATCAGGAAAAAAAATCCTAATTCACGGAGGCGGAAAAAGAGCGAGTGCGCTGATGCGCCAAATGGGCTTAGAACCCAATATGGTAGATGGCAGAAGGATAACTGATGCTGCTACGTTGGAGATTGTAACAATGGTGTATGCAGGAGTATTGAATAAAAATATTGTTGCTCAATTACAAGCGATTGGTTGCAATGCCATTGGTTTATCTGGCGCAGATGGAAATGCGATTCAATCACATAAGCGAATCGTCAAAGAAATTGATTATGGCTTTGTAGGTGATATTGATGAAGTGAATGGTAAGAATATCACCCAATTATTAGTAGCTGGTTTTACGCCTGTTTTTTGCGCTATTACCCATGATAAAAAGGGACAGTTGTTGAACACCAATGCGGATAGTATTGCTTCAAGGTTGGCAGCAGCGATGGGGCGTTATTTCAAAACTAAGCTCATTTTGTGTTTTGAGAAAGATGGTGTTTTGAGTAATCCCGATGATGATACCTCGGTAATTCCTTCTATTACTTTTCAAGAATTCCAAGACCATAAGGCATCAGGTGTTATTTCGGCAGGAATGATCCCTAAAATGGAAGGGGCGTTTTTTGCTTTGCAAAATGGCGTGGAGGAAGTGTATATTACGGGTATTCGTGCCTTGGAAAAACGGAAGACTAAAGGAACGAAATTGTGCTTATAGTTGTGTTAACTCTAAAATTTTATTTGCTAGCGCAAAGGTTCTATTTTGTGTTTATTATTCTAAAGACTCAGCCTTTGAGATAGTCAGCACAAGGCAAAGCCTTTGCGCTAGCAGAGACAAGATATGGTTAATCGAATATTACAAAAGTTTCTAAAACTTTTGTAATATGCATCAAACGAAAGGAATAAAATTTATGTCAGCGGAAGTATCCATCAAAGAGGATTGTATTGAGTTATTAAAACAACTAATCGCCACCCCTTCCTTTTCCAAAGAAGAAGACCAAACAGGTGATTTAATTGAATCGTTTCTTAATAATAATGGCGCACAACCAGAACGCTTAGGAAACAATATAATAGCTCGTTCCAAAAAATGGTCGCCTTTAAAACCCACCATTTTATTAAACTCCCACCACGATACCGTCAAACCTGCAAGCGGCTATACCAAAGACCCTTTTAACCCAGTAATTAGTGGGGGTAAATTATATGGCTTAGGCAGCAATGATGCAGGTGGTTCATTGATAGCTTTACTAGCAACTTTCTTGCACTTACACGAAGAGGAATTACCGTTTAATCTACTATTCGTAGCCTCTGCCGAAGAAGAAATATCAGGTCCAAATGGCATTGCTAAAGTTCGGGACCAAATTGCCCCAATTGCATTAGGCATCATAGGCGAACCCACACAAATGCGCATGGCAATCGCTGAAAAAGGATTGATGGTGGTAGATGGAGAAGCCAAAGGAGAATCGGGTCATGCAGCTAGAGAAGAAGGCGTAAACGCCTTATACATTGCACTAAAAGATATTGAGTGGATGAAGAATTATCAATTTGAAAAAGTATCGGAGGTGTTGGGCAAAACCAAAATGACCGTCACCCAAATAGAAGCAGGGACACAACATAATGTAGTGCCTGATAGTTGCAAGTTTGTAATAGATGTCCGCACCAACGAAGAATATAGCAATCAAGAAGTATTTGAGATTTTACAACAGCATACCGAATCGGAATTAAAAGCACGATCTTTCCGCCTCAACTCCTCCAAAATAGCTTTAGACCATCCCATTGTATTAAAAGGTATATCTATGGGCTTATCTTATTATGGCTCACCTACCCTTTCCGATCAAGCTTTACTGCCCTTTACGACGATAAAAATTGGTTGTGGAAAATCCGCACGTTCCCATACTGCCGATGAATTTATATATTTGAAGGAGATTGAAGAAGGAATTGAAACTTATCTTCGATTACTAGACGGATTGAAAATATAATGAGGAGTCAGGAGTCAGGGGTCAGGGGTCAGTATGACTTACCTGATTTCTGACTCCTGACTCCTGACCTCTAACAGGATGCAAGTAATCATATACAGTACTATTTTAAAGGAAAAGGATATCGACTACGTCCAAACATTCTTCGATATTTTACATGAAGAAGGGGTGAATGCCTATGTATATAGGCCCTATTTGGAAGAGGTGCGGAAGAAAATAAAATTGAAACAAGATGTAGGCGAATTTGATGGGTACGTAGATTTTTCTTTAGGTAAGCATTTCGACTGTGTTATTACTTTGGGAGGTGACGGGACTATTTTAGCGGCTGCTACGGCAGTGAGAGATAGTAATGTGCCGATTATGGGAATCAATTTAGGGCGATTGGGTTTCTTGTCTAGTATTGAGAAGAAACGAATTAAAGAAGCGATTACCATTTTAAAAAATGGTCGTTTCATTTTAGATGAACGGCATTTATTGTCTTTAGAATCTAATGAGCCTTTATTTGGGGACACGCCTTTTGCCTTGAATGATTGCACGTTGTTGAAAAGGGATACCTCTTCTATGGTTACCATCCACACGTACATCAATGGGTCTTATTTAAATACCTATTGGGCGGATGGTATTATCATCGCCACCCCTACGGGTTCTACGGGCTATTCTTTAAGTTGTGGAGGACCGATTATTTTTCCTCGTTCTAATAATTTTGTAATTACGCCAGTGGCACCGCATAATTTAACTGCTCGCCCAGTAGTCATTGATGATAGTTCGGTAGTTTCTTTTGAGATAGAAGGTCGAGCAGAAAATTTCTTATGCACACTTGATTCTAGATTTGAAGTCATCACAGATGATGTACAACTTGCCGTTCGTAAATGTGATTTTACGGTTAAATTTATCCAACTACCAGATATGGATTTTCCCAAAACAATTCGACAGAAATTGGCTTGGGGGAAGGATTCTAGGAATTGAAACGAGTTGGGAGTGCTTGTTCCTATCCCGTGACTTCCTGTCACTGGATAATTTTATAGAGATTTCAGTGAAATTTATCCCGTGACGGAAAGTCACAGGATAAGAAACCAACTAGACACTCATCAACCTACAACTCGACCCAGAAAAACCTAATTTTACGCCTTTCTGTGAACTTTTCTGATCCGAAAATCGTAAATCCATACAACCAGAATAAGATTATTAATTATTGAAAACGTGTAGATAAAATAATTAATAATCAATCAACTAATAATCACATCAATGATAAATATTACACTACCAGACGGCAGTGTACGCCAATACGAAAGCGGCGTAACCTCTATGCAAATTGCCGAGTCTATTAGTTCAGGATTAGCTAGAAATGTACTATCTGCCAAAGTGAATGGTGAGGTATGGGATGCCAACCGTCCTATTGCTAAAGATTCAACCGTGCAGTTATTGACCTTTAGAGATGCAGATGGAAAAATGACCTTTTGGCATTCTACTGCCCATTTAATGGCGGAGGCATTGGAGGCTTTGTATCCAGGTGTGAAACTAGGGACAGGTCCAGCCATCGAAGATGGATTTTATTATGATGTGGATTTAGGAGATCGTAAATTATCTTCTGAGGATTTTTCTGCTATTGAAAAAAAGATGCTGGAATTAGCGAGGGAAAAAAATGCCTTTGTAAGGCAGGATATTTCTAGAGCAGACGCCTTGAAATTTTTCCAAGACAAAGGGGATGAGTATAAAATCGAGTTGATTGAAAAGCGAGGAGAAAATGAGGCACTGACGCTCTATACACAAGGCAATTTTGTGGATTTATGCAAAGGTCCACACCTAGCAGATACTAGCAAAATAAAAGCGGTCAAGTTAACAAAAATCGGCGGGGCATTTTGGCAAGGAGATGAGAGTCGCCAACAAATGACACGCCTTAGAGGTATTTCTTTTCCCAAGCAAAAGGAATTGACAGAGTATCTCCACATGATAGAAGAGGCGAAGAAAAGAGACCACCGAAAGTTAGGGGCAGAGATGGATTTATTTATGTTCTCTGAGCGAGTGGGGGCTGGTTTGCCTATTTGGTTACCAAAGGGAAATGCAGTTCGAGAGCGGTTGATGAAATTCATGCAGGAACAGCAAGTAAAGCGAGGTTATAAATTAGTAACGACGCCACATATCGGCAAAAAGGATTTATACGTCACTTCTGGTCATTATGAGAAATATGGGGAGGATAGTTTTCAGCCTATTCGCACACCAAAGGAGGACGAAGAGTTTTATTTAAAACCAATGAATTGTCCGCATCATTGCGAGATATATGCGCACCGCCCACACTCCTACAAGGAATTGCCTTTGCGTATTGCAGAGTTTGGAACAGTATATCGATATGAGCAAAGTGGAGAGTTGCATGGTCTATCTAGAGTGAGAGGATTTACACAAGATGATGCTCATATTTTCTGCACAGAAGATCAGTTGAAAAGTGAATTTTTGAATGTATTGGATTTGACAACAGAGATGCTTCAAAAGATGGGTTTTGAAAAATTCACGGCTCAAATTTCTTTAAGAGATCCTGAAAATCCAGATAAATATATTGGCTCCGATGAAAACTGGCGGAATGCAGAGTCTGCCATTATCGAAGCAACTAAAGAGGTTGATTTAGAAACAACCACTGAGTTAGGAGAAGCTGCTTTTTATGGTCCCAAGTTAGATTTTATGATTAAAGATGCGTTGGGCAGACAATGGCAATTAGGTACCATACAAGTAGATTATAATTTGCCTGAACGGTTTGATTTAGAATACATTGGTTCGGATAACCAACCCCACCGTCCCGTGATGATTCACCGTGCGCCTTTTGGTTCATTGGAACGTTTCATGAGTATTTTGATTGAACATACCGCTGGTAAATTTCCGCTTTGGTTAACGCCTGACCAATTTGTAGTACTGCCAATTAGCGATCAGTATAATGATTATGCCAAGCAAGTAGTAGATCAATTAGCGCTCCAAGATATTCGAGGCATTGTTGATGACCGTACCGAAAGTATTGGTCGTAAGATTAGAGATAATGAGTTAAAGAAAATTCCTTTCTTGTTAATCGTTGGAGAGAAGGAGGCAGCGGCTGGTGGTGTAGGTGTTCGACGGCAAGGAGCGGGAGATAAGGGAATGATGACGGTAGAGGAGTTTGCTAGTCATTTTGAATCTTTGTTGTGATTCTGAATCGCAGATTTCTCAGATTTGGGAACGGATTCCGCAGATTAGATGAACAGGATTAATATTGATTATTGCAGATTTATCATGCATAGCATACGTAAAATCAGCAATAATCATTTTATCAAAAAAATCTAATCCGCGCAATCAATAAAAAATCAGCGGAATCTGCGATTCAAAAACCATCCACCAACAACTCCATTCGCTCCGTAGTTACAGGATGTTCAAACCCAATCCACTCCGCATGAAGATACAATCGGTCCGCACGAGAACCATATAAATCATCTCCCACAATAGCCGTATTCAAACCTAAAGGATGGGCAGCATGAACGCGCAACTGATGCGTACGCCCTGTGATGGGAAAGAAATGAATTTTTGTTTGTTGGTTTGTTCGTTCGACTACTTTCCATTTTGTTCGGGCAGTCTTTCCGTGTTTATAACAAACCATTTGATGAGGCCGATTATCCAAATCCACACGCAAGGGTAAATTAATCAATCCTTCATCCGTCGAGACCACTCCATCCAATAGTGCCACGTATCTTTTTTTGACCGTTCGTTCGATAAATTGACGTTGCAATTGCTTATGTATTTCTTTGGATTTAGCAATCAGCAAAATGCCCGAAGTGGACATATCCAACCGATGGACAACCAATGGACCTGTTGCCGTAGGAAGTTTTTGTTTCATTCTCAACCAAACGGAGTCTTGGATATTTTTCCCTGGTACAGATAAGAATTCGGCTGGCTTATTGACTGCTAGTAGATAGTCATCTTCATAAATAATGTCCAGCACTTTTCCTTTAGCAGGATTAGATAACATCGGATTCTCCTCCATTTCTATGCCCTTTAACATGTGCAGTAAAATAGGCTCACATTTTCCACGACAAGTTGGATAGAAATGACCATGCTTTCGGATGGTGGATAAAGACGATGCTCCCCACCAAAACTCTGCCATAGCAATAGGCCTTAGTTGGTGTTGAAAAGCGTATTGTAATAATTTTGGTGCCGCACATTCTCCTGCCCCTGCGGGTGGCATTTTTTGGGTAGTATGTTCAAATATATCTAATAAACTTTTGACTTCTCCGTATTGGTTTAAAAAATGATATTTCTCAAATAATTCCCGCTGGAGGAGAGAAGATTTTTTCTTTCGCTTTTCTTTTAACGAAGTGATTTGAGCCGTATAATGCAGTACCTGCTCTTGAATTACAGCCATTCGATCCGCCCAATATTTTCTGATCTTCTTTAAATGATTGTGGCTGGCAATACTTTCTGCGGCGAGGGTTTCTTGTAGGGTGTCAAATAATTCAGGCGTTTGTTGCTTGACTTCTTGGCGGCGCAATTTACGGGCAGCCTTTGCTAACTTCATTTGATCTTTTAGTGTA
The DNA here is from genome assembly GCA_937973995.1 of uncultured Saprospiraceae bacterium. Lineage (GTDB taxonomy): Bacteria > Bacteroidota > Bacteroidia > Chitinophagales > Saprospiraceae > JAFMDF01. Next base: position 1,742 of record CALJIQ010000158.1, on the reverse strand, counting down.
CCTAATTCGGTAGCCGCTAAGGCTTGTTCCTTCGCTAATAATGCTTGGCTAGAAGTAAAGGTGGTATCCTTCTCTAATACTTCGATCTCACGAGTCATACGATCTAATTCCGCCATTCCTTTATTGAAAAATCCTCCTGCCTTAAATACATCAAAGACAGGTGGTACAAATCCTTCGTGATGATTGGAGTCGCCAATTTTTCCAGAAAAACCCACTAAATAGCCCAACTCTTGTTGCTGATTTTGAACCACCAATATCCCAAACATTTTCCCCGCTTCTGTATCTTTATTTGGGTCGTTTCCAAAACTATACCCCCAGTTTTTTTGCGCTTGAATATTGGCTTGTAATTCTTTTGCCGCCAATCGGCAAAGCGGATGTGGCTCGTAGTAAAATGGAAAGGTAAATCGTTTAGGTAGGGGATAATCGGCTATAGATTCTTTGAAAGGAATAAAACAATCATCACTTATTTCTTTACTCATATAGGTCTTACACTATTAACCGTCATTAACAAAAAATCAAGGCTGTTGTCGTAATTTAAAGTACCATAGTCTAAGCCAATTTTTCTAATATTGTTATAATAATCCTGTTTATGCAGAAAGTAATTTTTTTCCAATTCCATTGCCGTAACAGAAGTTCCAAGGTGTTCTTTTAAAAACCATTTTTCTATTAACCTAGCTGTTCGACCATTCCCATCCTGCATTGGGTGTATTTTCAAAAAAACAAGATGGATAAAAGCGGCGTAATAAAAAGTCTCCATGCTAGTTAATGTTGCTTTTCTTAGTTTCTGTATATCCTTGAATAGCTTATCCCACTCTGCCTTCACTATGCTAGGTTCACTAGTCACATACTCTATCCGATCTTCTTCATTCATTACAAACATGGGATTCGTACGTATTCTTCCCCTTTGACTAGCAGCTAATAAGTTTTGGCTCAATAAGGTATGGGCTTTCAATACATTCTTTGCTGTTAAAGGATATTTTTCTATGAATTCATATGCTGCAAATAAATCATCCGCTCGCTTTGTGTAGTCTGGTTCGTATTGAACTTTTAAAAACTTATGTTTCATATAACTATCCACTTCCACAGCTTCTCCTTCAATTTTAGAAGAATAAACAGAAGAGACAGACGTATAAAATTGAAAATAATCAAAGGGAATATCTTCTTTAGATTTGGCAATAAGCATCTCTAATGGATCAAAGTCAATTTGATCGACATAGACTTGAAGAAGACTGTTAGGTATTATTTGTAAGTTTTTTACCAAATTTATTTACTAATCGGTTCGTAAGCAAAACACTTAAACTCTTTCTCTCCCAACTGGTCAAGACGATTCATGGTACACAACATTTCTTCCTTGGGATCATCTTTCTTTTTACAGCTTAGACACAAACTAGGTAAAGGGTATAAATCGGGATTAAGTTCATTCCCGTCGTCATCATAAAAGGGCATAAGGCAGTTTTTACATCAAAAATACTAAACTTTTCTAGGTCGAACTTAGGTTTCTTCGATCCCATATCAACCAGCCAATATACCCCGCTACCGCAATATCCAACCCAATACTTGAGCAATTCAGAAAATTTAAAGATACTTTTTAAAAAAATAATCGTCTTACCCTTGTATTATTTTAATAAAAAAAAATTATATGTCAGTTAACCTACTAAAAACGCTACAAAGAGGATTAGGAGATAGCCTTATAAAAAATGCTTCCAGTTTTTTGAATGAATCGGAAGAAACGGCTGGTAAAG
>CALJIQ010000157.1 GCA_937973995.1 uncultured Saprospiraceae bacterium | reverse complement strand
TAGCCATCGGACGGGACACTTGGAATCGTTGTCCAAGAACCCGAATAATTTGTCCTCCCTCCCAATAGACTTTTTTATAATTACTCCTGCACATTTGGGAAGTATCGTAATAATAAATGGGGAACAGAATGAACCATATATCCCCGCCATTCAGCATGTCCGAAGAAGAGAGACCATTGCTATGACGCCCGCCAATTGTTTGGCTGCCCTACAATCGTTAATCGATCCTTCTGCTGCTATTCCTAAGGAGACGACTAGTACATCCAATAAAGCATTGGTTATAGATTCCATTGCAACCATTACAGGTTCGCCTACAAGGGCACTACTAGGTTCTAGTGGACTATCCGTTCAATATGCGATTATGATGGGGCTTATTGATGATGCACTAGAAAGGCATCCAGGAAAGGCGATCAAGTTTGTGGTGCCGCCCAACTGCTATGGTGGTACTAATGACCAAGCTAGGAGAGTGGCAGCTTGCAATGATTTAGTTGAGATAGTAGATTTACCAGTGGATGGGGACAATGATATGGTGCGAAGCATTGATACTGTTTTAGAAACAATTGCGACTGAAGATGCGATCCCTTATATCATCGCTGAAATTCCAACCAACCCTAGAGTGGAAGTTCCAGATTTGAACCAATTAAAAGAAGTGTTAAGTAAAGTGCGTCATACTAGGACAGGGGAAGTGGCGATTGATCCAGTTTTTATTTTAGATCAAACCTTTTGTCCGAATGTTCAATTTTTAGGAGAAGGGGCAATACTCTCCACCGTTCGGACTATTTCCTATGCTAGTGGATCGAAATTTCCAAGTGGCGGCCTTTGTACGGCTGGCTACTGTGTAGGCAATAAAAGAACGGAGACCTTAATGGAAAAGATTGAGCGGCATCTACAGCTTTGTGATAATGAAGCGACTGATGCTCAAATTAACATACTATCCAAACAGATGCCTTCCATGCTACAAAGAATTCAGGAGGCGTACCAAAACACTCGTGAATTTGTCAACTTTATCGAAGATACTTTACCCGCCGCAAAGATCAATTTTGTTTCCGAAGAATTGGCCAACCAAGGATTTACGCCATCTGTATTTTCATTAGATCTGCCTACCAAAGGGAATACGGAGGAAGAAAAAGAACTACATAAAAGAGCTTTAAATCATCAGTTAATCCAATTGATGATTACTAGGATTCCCCATGAAAGTAAATTCTGTGTGAGCTATGGACAATTAAAGGGCAGTTATTGGACCATCCCTGCTACCTCTACGCAAGGGACGACCAAAGAGGGTGACAAGGATTATATTGTCCGTGTTTCTCTTTCTCCTTCTATGGATGTGGAACACCACAAGGAAGTCTTTTTTGATTTTGTTCGGAAAATTTGATTAGAGAAAAAGAAGTGAGTGGACAAAAGTAAATGCTTGATTATTGATTACTAATTATTGATTATAGCTGATTAAGCGTGTTTATCCTGTTCCTTCTCTAAAATCATGTCCATATAAGGAGGTTAAGGCGACGGGTTGAACTACCCCAAACCCACCTGCTTCGGAAACGGCCGCTACCAATTCGGGATTAGATCCTGGGTACATAGGACCACAGACGATTGGAATTTTGGCACCTGAATCTTGTAAAAATTGTTGTGTTGAGTTTTTCATTGTTATTTTATTTAACCACAAACAAATCCCCATCATTAGAAAAAACAATCGGTCCATCATAGCCCTTCAATTCCTTTTTATATAAATTTTTAATCACTCGAAAATCTGGAGCAGGGGCAAAATGATGGAGGATTAATTTTTTTACGTTGGCCTTGGCAGCGATTTCCGCCACCTCAGCAGGTGGGGTATGGTAATCTTGAATATCGTGAATGATTTTTGCATTTCTAGCTATACCCTGCTCTCCAAGTCTAGAACCCATTTGTTTCAATAGTGAATTTAGAATGACCTCATGCAATAACAAATCTGCATCTTGAGCCATTTCCAATACCAAGTCATTCTTTTTGGTATCCCCACTGATGACTACCTTTTTGCCTTTGTATTCGATGGCATATCCAACGGCAGGCTCGATAGGTGCATGATCCACATCAAAGGCCGTGATGGTAATGCCGTCTTGTTGATAAATCACTTCTTTGCCACCTTGCACATTTTTAAATTCGTGCGGGACAGCATGGACGATGGACATATCCATAATGCTTGGACCATGATGATCCAAACGATGTTTATTTTCTAGATGCAAATATCCTTTTATAGATTGATTGATACTATCTGTCCCATCAGGACCATACAAATGCAACTGATTGGAACGCCCTAATAACCAAGAACGACTTACCATACTTGCCAAATCCATAAAGTGATCGGAGTGCCAATGCGTAATAAAAATGCCATCTAACTTTTCCAAAGGCAAACCCATATTTTCTGTTCGCCTTACAATACCATCTCCTACATCAAAAAGGAAAAAATGACCGTTGACGATGACCCCTGTTCCAGTTTGTACTCGTTCCCCTGGCATAGGAGAAGCGGTGCCTATGGTGTAGACATAGATGCTTTCTGTATCGGCTAATAGTTGGTTGTTTTTCTCTACGGCTGCTTGTTGATTTTTGAGTTGTTGGTTCAATAACATGGGTACTAATCTTTCGGGAAAGAAAGTAGTTACCACCCAACCTATGACAACCAACAAAGCAATGAATAGCAGGACGAGACTCAGTATTTTTTTCATGAGTAGAGGGATCGCTTATTTTTAAAAGGCGCTACTGAAAAGATTTTTTCGAGATTAGGTGTCGGACACTTACCTTCTATTAATGCCTGTTCATTAAGAACTAATGCTTCAAGCTTTAGCTAAATCGAAGTGTCCGACACCTTATTTCATTGAAGCCTTAGAAAGCAATAAAGGTAAGTAAATTTTAATATAATTAGGATTTAAAACCTAATTTATTTTAATACTAATCAGGTGGGGAATAGGAGGATAGGTAATTTTTGAACGGGGGTAACCATCATTTACTAAACGAAAATGTGCCTTTAGGTACATCATGTCGGTAGTAAAGGAGGAAAGCCCTTTTATCCGTGCCTTTAGGTACGGCATGTGAATACCAAGTGAACATATACCGTACCTAAAGGCACGGGTAAAATGCTTATAATCCAAATGCTACCAACATATCGTACCTAAAGGCACGAGCGATTACATCAAGTTGCGGTTACCCTTTTTTGAAAATGGGTTGGCTTATAAAGGTAGGTCTTTAAGGAAGGAAATATTAGAAAAGGATGGTTAGATGGTTTGATTGCTAGATGGTCCGTGTGGTACTGACCATCAAACAATCTACACTGGTTATTATCTCGTCTTATTCAAAGAGCACTCATCCGGTCGAGCATCCATTCCATTTTCCTCCATTAATTCTTGCAATTTGGCTTCATAGTCAGTTGGTGCTTGTATTTTGGCAAGCTTCAATAAGGCTTGGTGTCTGCAATCCCATACCTTGATACGTAAATTCTGCACTCGACATTCGAGTCCTTTGTAAAAATCGAACTCGATAGTTCGTTGAAATTCTTCGATTTCTTCTAGGTATTGAATGCCTTCTAGGCAAGATCCAGCAAGTCCTTTCATTACCCAATCTTTGACATGGTGAATATTGTCGCAGTAGTTTTCAGTGGATTCAAAGTCCTCTGCAAGTTGATCTCCATTTGCCACGAAGTCGTTCCATATCTCGTCTATGACGACCCCATTAATTTGGTATTGTTCATTTAATTCCGCCAACTCATTGATTTTCCGCATCGTCATGTCTTCCAATTTCGTTACTTCTTTTCTTTGGAGGTCATCAATTTTTTGAAGGCTTTCCTCCGCCATCCCACAGACATTAGCGAACCCATCCATAATGTAAGCTTTAATCAATGGCTCTTTGGTGCAATAGTCATAGCCATAAGTACCCAAATGTTGTACAATATTTTCTGGAATAAAAGCCTCCCAAGCTTCATTCAAAATAGCTAGATCGTCATCTTTTTCTGCAATGGCTGCTTCTAGTGCTTCTATCTTTTTTCTCAAAGCTCCCTCAGGTTGCACGCCACTATCTGCTTGTAAGGAGGCAATCTTGTCAAGGTTCCTAGGCCCTTGATCGCATAAGTCCCTTACCCCATTTAATACCAAGACTTTCATATTGGGAATGGGGTTACAATTAAAGAGGGGTATTTCTAAATCAAAGCCTGGCGATTTATTAGTCCTCACAAAGGAGTTCCAAGCCACATCCAATTTGGACATATTGCGATAAAGGGTTTTCATTTTCTTTACCTCTGCTGCCAATCCCTTCACATCTTTTACTCGTAGCGTAGTTTTCTCCGCTAGTTTGAGCGTACGGTTTTCAAAAATATTCCTCGATTGTTCTATATCTCCTTCGCATAAATGGTAATAGGCGCTCATATAAGAATATTTCGCTAGGGTTTGCTTTTCACAGCTTGTTCTAGCGGCCTCGACTGCTTCTAATTTATCTTGATCGACTTCTTTGGTGCGCAAAAACTGGTTCCATACCCCATCAATGGTACTATACGCCTTCATTTTGGCCTCCAAATCTTCCTTCTTGCCCGTAAATCCAGGGATCGCCTTGTGCATATAATCTGTATAGATGGAATTAATTTCCGCCATCAAATCTTCCGCACGGTTCACCTTGCTTTGGCAAAAATTGGTATTGGTATTCATCAATAAATACTTCGCATAATCCAATTTATCCGTGGCTTTGTTCGGCTTGATTAGTTCGCTCATATTGGAAATCTTATTGTTTTCCAAAAATTCTAACCAAGTCTGTTCAAAATTCTGGGCAGAAACAGAAGTGGAAAGAAAAATAAGATTGATAAGCAGACAGAAGAAATACTTGTTTGGTTGTATCACGATTTGAAATTTATTACGCATTGTTGATAGTATGTATAGTTGGTATGGGGTAAATTTAATACGGTTTATTTGTTTAGCTGTTTATTCGTTTATAAGCTATACTAGGCTAAACAAATAAACAATTTTACAAATAAACAATTTCATTGGATTAGGGGAGCTTCAACTTAAAAGGAAACGCATTAAAAAGCAAAATTATTTCCCTATAAAACCCTTAAAAATGAGGGTTTTACGTTAAGGAATATTTAAGAGGGAAGAAGGTTTAGTTGATTGATTATTAATTACTGATTATTAGTGTGATATAAGCGTAATGCGTGTAATTAATATGGGTCTTTGACAAATTCCGTGGAATAAGATTTTAACCGTCCGATGACTTCGTCGTCGGATGGCTAAAATC
>CALJIQ010000156.1 GCA_937973995.1 uncultured Saprospiraceae bacterium | reverse complement strand
GAGGAGGTTCTCCCGTTCAAAATAAAATCTTGTTGGATGGAATGACGATTTATAACCCCTTCCACTCTCTTGGTTTATTTTCTGTTTTTGAAACGGAAACGATTCGTTCGGTAGAGGTTTTGACGGGCGGTTTTAATGCGGAATATGGAGGGCGTATTTCGGCAGTGGTAGATATTAAAACTAGAGAAGGGAATAAGAAGCGATTCGGTGGTGTAGTGGGGGCAAATCCGTTTCAAGCCAATGTTATGGTGGAAGGACCGATTGCGCCTTTAAATTCCAATAATGGAAGCAGTCTTTCTTTTATGCTGACGGGCAAAAAATCTTTCATTGATGAGACTTCTCCTAATTTATATCCTTATGCGGTAGAAAATGATTCCTTAGGCTTGCCTTTTGATTTTACGGATCTATATGGTAAACTATCTTTTGTCTCTGGCAATGGTAGCAAAATTGATTTATTTGGTTTTAATTTTCAAGACCAAGTCAACTACGCCAACTTAGCAGAATTGGATTGGACGACGACAGGAGGTGGTTTGCGTTTTAGTTTAATTCCCAATGCTTCTTCCGCCATTATTGGTGGTAATTTTTCATTTTCAGACTATGACTTAGGCTTAGTCGAATCGGATGATAAACCTAGAAGTAGTGGCATTACTAGTTTTACCGCTGGACTGAATTTTACTTATTTCGGCAACCAAAGCGAAATTAATTATGGATTTGAAGTGAATGGTTTTCGGACTAATTTTGAGTTCATAAATTTTCTAGATTTAAGGATCGAGCAGTTTGAAAATAGTACGGAGATCGGTGGGTACTTTAAATACAAAAAACAATTTGGAAACTTAATTATAGAACCTGGGATACGAGGGCAGTTTTATGCCACTTTAAATAAGTTTAGTATCGAACCAAGACTTGGATTGAAATATAATATTACGGATGCTTTTCGATTAAAATTAGCAGGTGGCTTCTATTCTCAAAACTTAATCAGTACTGTTAATGAACGGGATATTGTGAATCTGTTTGTTGGCTTTTTATCTGGACCCGATGAAGGAATTTTTCAACCGGGTACTACCGAACGCACTGCTGATAGATTGCAAAAGGCTACCCATGCTATTGTAGGTCTAGAAGTTGACCTTACGAATAATATAGAACTAAATGTAGAACCTTATTTAAAAGATTTTACCCAACTGATTAATTTAAATAGGAATAAACAAACGACTCAAGATCCTGATTATGTAGTAGAAACAGGGGAAGCATATGGAGTAGATGTTTCTTTGAAATATGAGACAACCAATACCTATCTATGGGCAACTTATTCTTGGGGAAATGTCAATCGGGATGATGGGGAACAAGTATATCCGACCATTTTTGATCGGCGACATAATGTGAATCTACTAGGTACTTATACCTTTGGTGCAGATCGTTCTTGGGAGGCAAGTGCTAGATGGAATATGGGTTCTGGTTTTCCCTTTACCCTCACCCAAGGATTTTATAGTTTTTATACTTTTGAAAATGGAATCAGTACGGATGTACGTACGGAAAATCCAGACTTAGGTATCTTGTTTGATGAAGAAAGAAATGCAGGACGTTTACCTTATTACCATCGTTTGGACCTTTCTATCAAAAAGAAATTTACCTTTACCAAATATATCCAACTAGAATTGACGGCTAGTGTTACCAATGCTTATGACCGAGAAAATATTTTCTTTTTTGATCGGGTACTGTATGAGCGAGTTAATCAGTTGCCTATCTTGCCTAGTGTTGGGTTGGTTTTTCGGTTTTAAAAATTTAACCACATTAGTGCACATAAGTAGATTCACATAAGGGCACATAGAAATTAAAGTTCAAACGCAAGTTCAAGTTGTACTGAATTTCACAACTAAGTAGTCTGACAAAAATAAGTTAACAACTTTGCTTTTCAGTTGATTGATTGTTAATTACTGATTATTAGCTAATTAGGCGTGTTCAGTAGCGTCTGGAAAATAATTAATAATCAATAATTAATAATGTCCCACTACTTAATGTGTCCTAATGTGAAATAACTAATGTGCCCTTATGTGGTTCAAAAAATAACCATTGATATCACTAGGAAAATTCTCCACCCTTACCGCCTACAAAAAAAGGGAGCAAGGCATATACCTCAAAGATGAGCAGGAGGATGAGGTTTTATTACCTAATAAATACGTCCCTAAAGACTTGGAAGTAGGACAAGAATTATCTGTTTTCGTATATACGGATTCAGAAGATCGGATGATTGCTACCACCCTGATGCCTAAAATAATCTTACATCACTTTGCTTATTTAGAAGTAGTAGATGTCAATCAAATAGGTGCATTTTTGGATTGGGGCTTGGAGAAAAATTTATTTGTTCCCTTTCGAGAACAAAAACAGACGATGAATAGAGGGGAGTGGCATATCGTATATCTATATGAAGATGAAACTTCTGACCGTTTAGTCGCTTCTGCTAAGTGGCATAAGTTTATTCAAAAAGAAATCATCACCGTAGAAGAAGGGGAAGAAGTAAATTTGTTAGTAGCACACCCTTCTGACCTGGGACGGAATGTTATTGTCAACAATATCCATGCAGGGCTTATTTTTGAAAATGAAATCCACAAGGATTTAAAAATGGGGGATCGCTTGAAAGGCTATGTCAAGCAAATCCGAGAAGATAACAAAATAGATATTCGATTGGAACAAAAAGGTTATGCCAAAGTAGAACCCAATGCACAACGGATATTGGATGCTATCAAAAATGAAAATGGTTTTTTACCGCTAACGGACAAAAGCAATCCTGATGCCATTCGACAGCAATTGGGAATGAGTAAAAAGACTTTTAAAAAAGCAGTAGGGGCTTTGTATAAACAACGATTGATAAAACTAGAGAAAAAAGGGATTCGCTTGGTTTTATAACAGATACTGAGAGTGGGATAAAATTATGAAAACGCATTTAGAAGTCAGACCGCCTACGGCTATCAGAAAATGCTGGCTGCCAACAGCATAAGTTCAAAATCACTTTTTTATTCCGTTCCAAGTATAGAAGGAGTGCAGCAGTTTGGGTAAATAAAAGTAGTTTTATTAGATAAACGTACCGCACTCCAAGTATCTTTCTAATAGGATGGTTCTAAATTAAGTCGCTAAATTAAATATAAATATATAACTTATTAAGTTGCCCTTCCAGCATCAATAACATCCAGCATCTTTTCTATCTTATTTAATCAATCAATCCCTGTTCCTGAAGGGTTAGGCGAGGGTTATTTTTCGATGAGCTATTATTCTGTCAAAAAAATAATTACACTTCAGAAGATTTTTTATTGGAGGCTGTCTCATAAGCTGAGATTTCAAAAGTTTCCAAAACTTTTGAAATTTATTTCTCGCAAATATTCAACGACTTAAATAATTAAATACATTGAAAATGTTTGCAGGAATGGACTTATGAGACAGCC
>CALJIQ010000155.1 GCA_937973995.1 uncultured Saprospiraceae bacterium | reverse complement strand
GTTACCCACTTCTCCTTTTATTAATACTTTAAACGTACCTGCGGTTATCGTACCTTTAGTGAATAGCGATAATAACCAGCATAGCCCGAATGAGAATTTGCGCTTGGGGAATTATTTTGATGGGGTGAAGTGTATTTATGGGTTGATTAGTACTTCGCTTTAACCTTGTGTTAGCTCTGATTTTTGATTTTAAGAATCAAAAATCGAGATAACATAAGTTGTTTAAGTCCAAAGACTTTTGTTACCTTCGATAGCTAATTGTGTTAGCTCTGATTTTCATCCTTCCGTATTTTGGATAAAATACGGAAGGATGAAAATAGAGCTAACATAATTTTGAGATAACATTTTATTTCCTCAAAAGTGCTAATTCAGTTATGTTATCTCAAATTCTTGTTTTAAAAAATTGAAATTTTTCAAAACAAGAATTTAGAGCTAACACAACTAAGAGAAAACACTACACAAACACGACATGCTATGAGTGATAAACGCAACCACCCTCGGTTAAGGAGTGGTTATACGTACCATATTTGTAGTCGAGGTAACAATAAAGAAAACATTTTTAAAGAACCTCGGAATTATCCTTTCTTTCTTGAAAAATACAGACGATTTATTCATCCCATTTGTCAGACTTACGCTTATTGTTTAATGCCTAATCATTTTCATGCGTTGGTACAATTCAAATCCTACGAAGCTTTACACCAAGCATTCCCAAAGGTATTTAGCCAACCAACTTTACCAGCAACAACAGCTAGTTCTATCGCAACAGCAGCAGAATTAGAATTTGATGAGTCAGTGTCTTTATTGCTTTCCAAGCAATTTGGGAAATTATTTTCTGGATACGCTCGAGCAATTAATCTCACCTACCAACGAACGGGCAAATTATTTCAAGTTCCCTTCCATCGAATACAAGTTGATAATGAAACTTACTTTCAGTACTTGATTGCTTATATTCATCGGAATCCTATTCATCATCGTTTTTGTGAGGATTATGAAACTTGGGAGTATAGTTCTTACAAGGAGGTGCTGACCTATTTGAGTCGTTGTGAGGAAGAAGGGAATTATGTTAGCACCAAGAGTGCTAACACACTAATGAGCCTACCATTTTTAAAAGATTGGTTTCAATCAAAAGAAGAATATTTACAAATCCACCAAGAAGCATTGGATTGGTTAGAACAAAAATGGACACTCGACCCATAATTGTGTTAGCTCTAAATTTATTTTCAAAAAAATTAAATTTGTGCTAACATAAATTGTATTATGCTTAAAACAGTTGATTTTATTATTGTATAGATGGTCAGGTAGCCTGATGCATACTCACAACAGGTATTTAAGCGGCAATGGCTTACCTTAAAACAATAGGTTGCTTTTTTGAGTTATGTTATCTCAATTTTAAGTAAGAAGAGAATTAATTAATTCTCTTCTTACTTAAAATTAGAGCTAACACAACTGGACACACTTGACGAAAATTACCAGTTAACTATTGCGAACAGAATAAATATCTATGGCAAAGAAAAAATCTGCAGTAGAAAGAAAACAAACCGATCCTGTAAAACAAAAAATGCGTACCAATCATTTACTAATAATAGGTATTGACCTGTATGCTAATGGAATAAGTACGCTTAATAATGCAGTGAGGGATGCTCAGATGTTCAAAGCCTTAGCAGTAGAAAAATTTCAATTCTTAGAAAACAATATCACCGAATTATATAATGAAGAAGCGACTAGAAGTAATATTCTTCAAACCTTTGGCAAATTACTACATCAATTAACGGATGAAGACAATCTAGTTTTCTATTATTCTGGGCATGGGGAACAACAAAAGGTGGGGATAGGAGAATTGGGTTATTGGATTCCATCAGATGCGACGCTCCATCAATCCTGGACTTATATTCCCAATGCAGAAATTATCAATTTATTTAAGCTCTCCAAAGCGCATCACATTTTTGGGATAGTGGATTCTTGCTTTAGTGGGTCGCTCTTTGCCACTAGAAAATTAACCACTGCCGTTGAGCGGATAGATAGTTATCCTTCTCGTTGGTTATTGACGGCTGGTAGATCGGAAGTGGTATCAGATGGTTCGTTGGGACAAAATAGTCCGTTTGCGACTTCCTTATTGACCTATTTAAAAAATACGCCGGATGATGCCATTTGGGTATCCGACTTATGTAATTGGGTATTAAAAGGAATGCAAAATAATACGGAGAAGCAAACTCCTAGAGGGGAACCTTTGCAGGAGGTGGGGCATTACGGGGGACAGTTTGTGTTTTTAAAAAAAGGATATGTACCGCCAAACGAGGTAGTGCCTCCTTTAGCTGTTTCTATGGATACGAACAAAGCGCTACCTGCTGAAAAAACTCCTACAAGCATAACGGAAGCATCAACGATTGTCCAGCCTACTATTACAACTTTTGAGGATTTAAAAACTTATCTTTTTGACCTTATTACTTTAGATTTAAAGAAAGCATTAGATGCCTATAGAGCGATCAACAAATCTAGTGATTCCAGTATTATTCAACAATTGAGTCGATACAATAGCAATAAAAATGATTTTGCTGATGGCATCATTACGGTCGAACAGCGCAATCAGACTAATGCCAAAATTACTCATGCTCTAACGAATATGGTAAAGGAGTTAGAGGAAGAAATGGTACACTTAGATTTCCGTTCTATACTCCATCTACTTTAATAAATTCATGCAATGCTCCCGTCCGATGGCTATCGCCGTCGGACGGGAACGCCCTGCTCATCGGACGGCGGCAGCCATCCGACGAGTAGGTAGACAGCTTACCTTTTAAGTTAAAAGAACCTAATCTCAAATTACTAAATCCAATACTAGAAACAATTTAGAATTCGAGATTTGGAATTCCTTACCTTTGCCACATGCCGCCGAAACCTATATATACAGAAATAGAAGGGCAACGAGTGAAGCTCACCAACTTGGAGAAGGTGCTGTATCCTTTCCAGCCCTATACGAAGGCGGAAGTCATTCAGTATATGCTAGAGGTAGCCCCTTTTATGTTACCGTATGTGAAGGGTCGCCCGCTGACCTTAATCCGCTTTCCCGATGGCATTGGCAATAAAACCTTTTATACGAAAAATAAACCTTCTTGGACACCCGATTGGATACCCACCGTCTATCTGCCGTGGGATGAAGACAATGAATACTTGTTGGCGAATGCCACGCCACACTTGGTTTGGCTTGCCAACTTAGCGGCATTGGAGGTGCATATTATGAATAGCACGATTAGCGATATTCAGTATCCGGATCAGTTTGTGATTGACCTAGACCCGCCTGAAGATCAAGATTTTCAAAGTGTCAAAGAAATTGCTTTTAAATTAAAGGAATTTTTAGAGCAGTATGGCTATCATCCTTTTGCTAAATTAAGTGGGGGTAAGGGAATACATATCCTCGTCCCGATCTTAGCAAAATGGGAATATGATACCATGACCGCTGCGGTGAAAGAACTGATGAAAGAATTTATAAAAACCCATCCGCAAACCACCTTATCCATTTCTAAGACCAAAAGAACCGATAAAATTTTATTGGATATTTATCGCAATCATCCAGGAAATACGACGGTCGCCCCTTATAGTTTGAGAGGGAAAGAAGGCGCTCCTATTTCGATGCCGCTTACTTGGGAAGACTTAGAAAATACAAAAGCTGCCCAAGCTTACAATTTGACTGCTGCTTTAGATTATTTAAAAAAGAACGGCGATCCTTGGAAGGGATTTTTTGATAAAGCGGTTAAGTTGCATAATCAAGAGGTGGCAAAAGCTGTAGTCATTCCATTAAATGAATATGCGGCTAAACGAGATTTTGATAAGACTGATGAACCATCAGATGCGGAGGAAGTCATTGCTGTGAATGACCGCTTTGTTATCCATTTGCATCATGCGACTCGATTGCATTATGACCTTAGACTGGGCGTAAATAAAGTTTTAAAATCATGGGCCATTCCCAAAGGACTACCTGTGGAGAAAGACGTAAAACGACTCGCTATAAAAACAGAAGATCATCCAGCTAAATATATTGATTTTGAAGGTACGATCCCAAAAGAAGAATATGGAGGCGGGCAAATGTGGGTTTTTGATACGGGGAAAATTGAATGGATACAAAAAGGAAAAACGAAATATAAATTTAGATTAATCGGAAAATCCATTGATGCTACCTTTTCCTTGTATCGGATCAAGAAAGACGAATGGATGATCCAACGAAATGAAACGGCGGAGAATTTATTGATCTATAAACACAAAATCCAACCCATGCTGTGTGAGGCGGCACAAGCCATACCCGCCAAAAAAGAGGACTATGAATTTGAAATTAAGTGGGATGGCATTCGAGTGTTGTATTATAAAAATGGAGACGACATACAATTGATAAGTCGATCGGGCAGGAATATCATTGAGCAATTTCCTGAATTTCAGGACGGTAAATTTATACGAGTACAAAAAGCCATTTTAGATTGTGAAATTGTTTGTTTAGATGAGCAAGGAAAACCTGTTTTTTCGGATGTAATTTCTCGTATGCACCGAGCGGGTAAAACAAGTATTGCCAACGCTAGTAAAACCAAACCCGCTTATTTATATGCCTTTGACTGCTTATATTTGGATGGCAAAAAACTCATTTCTCTACCCCTTACCCGACGGAAAGAATGGCTCCATGCCATCTATAAAAAAGGCAATGCTACTAGAATTAGTGATACCTTTGAAGACGGGAATCAAATTTTTGAAGCGGCCAAAAGCATGGGCTTGGAAGGCATCATGGCGAAAAGGAAAAAAAGTCAATATTATCCCGGCAACCGCTCTGACGTCTGGAAAAAAATTAAATTTACCCGCACGTTCGAATGCCATATTATCGGATATACCAAAGGCAAAGGAGATCGAACCGATATTTTCGGGGCACTTCATTTAGCCAACCCTGAAGATGGCAAATGGAAGTACCACGGAAAAGTAGGCACCGGATTTGACCAAGCTAAAATGAAAGAGATTTGGCAACAGTTACTACAACTGGAAACCATTTCAAAACCCATCAGCGAACTAGTAGAGGAAGAAAGCAAAACGACTTGGATCATTCCACAATATCTTTGTGAAGTAACCTATGCTTCCTTTAGTAGCAATGATACACTTAGAGAGCCTGTTTTTGTTAAGCTCTGGCAGAAGGACTAATATTAATTTTGAATTTTGAATGATAAATTTTGAATGTGGC
>CALJIQ010000154.1 GCA_937973995.1 uncultured Saprospiraceae bacterium | reverse complement strand
AATGGAGTTAACGGTCAAGATGGTGCTCCAGGCGCTCCAGGCGCTCCAGGAAGAGATGGAGTTAACGGTCAAGATGGTGCTCCAGGCGCACCGGGTGCTCCAGGAAGAGATGGTGCAGATGGTAAAGACGGTGCTCCAGGTTTAAATGGTGCTCCAGGTAGAGATGGTGCTCCAGGTGCTCCAGGAAGAGATGGAACAGCATGTTGGGATTTAAATGGAAATGGCGCATTAGACGCTAATGAAGATACAAATTGTGACGGTTTTGGAAATGGTGCAGATTGTCAAGGTGCTCCAGGTGCAAATGGTAGAGATGGTGCTCCGGGTGCTCCAGGAAGAGATGGTGCTCCAGGTGCTGACGGTAGAAATGGAGTTAACGGTCAAGATGGTGCTCCAGGCGCACCGGGTGCTCCAGGAAGAGATGGTGCAGATGGTGCTCCAGGCTTAAATGGTGCTCCAGGCGCAAATGGTAGAGACGGTGCAGATGGTAGAGATGGTGCACCAGGTGCTCCAGGTAGAAATGGCACAGCATGTTGGGATTTAAATGCAAATGGCGCATTAGACGCTAATGAAGATACAAATGGTGACGGTTTTGGAAATGGTGCAGACTGTCAAGGTGCTCCAGGTAGAGATGGTGCTCCAGGCGCAAATGGTAGAGACGGTGCTCCAGGTGCTGACGGCAGAAATGGTGCTGACGGCAGAAATGGAGTTGACGGTCAAGATGGTGCACCAGGTGCTCCAGGAAGAGATGGTGCAGATGGTGCAGATGGTGCTCCAGGCTTAAATGGTGCTCCAGGAAGAGACGGTGCTCCAGGTGCAAATGGTAGAGATGGTGCTCCAGGCCGAGATGGCGCAAATGGAACAGCATGTTGGGATTTAAATGGAAACGGTGCATTAGATGCTAATGAAGATACAAATGGTGACGGTTTTGGAAATGGTGCAGACTGTCAAGGTGCTCCAGGTAGAGATGGTGCTCCAGGCGCAAATGGAAGAGACGGTGCTCCAGGTGCTGACGGCAGAAATGGTGCTGATGGTAGAAATGGAGTTGACGGAAAAGATGGTGCTCCAGGCGCACCGGGTGCTCCAGGAAGAGATGGTGCAGACGGTAAAGACGGCGCTCCAGGCTTAAATGGTGCTCCAGGAAGAGACGGTGCTCCAGGTGCTGACGGTAGAAATGGAGTTGACGGTAAAGACGGTGCTCCAGGTAGAGATGGTAAAGACGGTAGAAATGGTGTTGATGGAAAAGATGGTGAAGCTGCTGCTATGGGTGCTCCAGGTAGAGATGGCGTAGATGGACAAGATGGCGCTCCAGGTGCTCCAGGTGCAGATGGAAAAGATGGCGCTCCAGGTGCAGATGGTAGAAATGGTGTTGATGGTAAAGACGGAGTTAACGGCAAAGATGGAGAAAATGGTAAAGACGGTGCTCCAGGTGCAGATGGTAAAGACGGCAGAAATGGTGTTGATGGCAAAGACGGAAAAGATGGTGCTAACGGTTCTATAGGTCCAAAAGGTCCTAGAGGAGAAGCAGGAACGAAAGGAGACCAAGGAGAAAGAGGAATGAAAGGAGACCAAGGAGAAAAAGGTGATCAAGGAGAGAGAGGAGAGAGAGGAATGAAAGGAGATAAAGGAGATCAAGGAGAGAAAGGTGACCAAGGTCTAAGAGGTCCAAAAGGTCCAGCAGGTGGTCTTGAATCTAGTATAGGTGAATTCGATATTCCAGCATGGTCAGGAGCTGCTGTAGGAGATACAGATTCTTTTGATGGTGGTGATTTTGGTATGGTAACATGGACCATCACAAATGTAGGAGGTGCAGATGCTAACGGTAACGCTTGCATGCAAATCGAATATACATTCAGCGATAGAGGTGCAGCAAAAGCAGCCTTCATCCAAGAAATGAACAGAAGAGACGGTGCTGCGGGTAAAGTAGGATTAGCTTGTAACCTAGCAGGAAATGTATCTGGAAATTCTATTACTGTAAATTGTGTGAGAGCAGATGCTAGCGCAGGATGGTCTAACAGCTATTCTATGCAAGTAACTATGTTCCACTAGTTAAAATAAGTCAGGAACAATACTTTAGGTGGCAATTGTCACCTAAAGTTTTTTGACTTTTCAGTCTAGATATTTCTAAATTTATTTTTTGACAAGCAGAAATTTTTTCTGCGTCAAACACCAAACTTAATTATGATTAGAGCAAAAGGATTTATTCTAAGTCTTTTTACTGCTGCCCTTCTTTTTAGTGGGAGTCAATTGTTTGCTCAGTCTAGTGAGGTTAGTATTGCGAAAGGCACTTATGTAACCGTAAGTGGCAACTTGCATATTTCTACTATCCTGCTAATGTCTAAAACCAGCAAACAACCTACCATTAAATTCACAGAAGGTAGTAGTTGGACAGGAGCGTCTGCTTCAAAGTTCTTAGATGGCAACGTGATGGTTGCCCATAAAAATCCTTTCGTTTTTCCAATAGGTGCAAATAAACTATTTCGTCCAATAGCTATCAGTGGAGCAGCTAATACCGTAGCTACTTTTTTTGATAGAAATCCTGCAAAGATTAGTTCTAAATCTTTGGTGAGTAAAACCACTACGACTGGTGAAGCTGCCATAGAGCAATTGAACCAAGAAGGATATTGGACCTTAGATGGTAAATCTGCAACTGCGGTTTCTTTAACTTATGGTGCAGAAACACAATTGGAAGAGTTGACGAAAGGAGATTTAAATAAGCTGAGTATTGTTGGCTATAGAAATGGACAGTGGGAAGTAATTCCTTCTACCATAGATAAATATGCTGTTAATACATTAGCTTATAAAGCTGAGGCAGACAAAAGCAAGTCAAACTTTTTGAATGGCTCCATTACAACAAACAACGAAATAATTCCAACAGACTATGAGTATTTTACATTAGCGGCAACACAAGTAGAGAAAGCGGTTGAGGGCACTACTTTCAGTATGTTTCCTAACCCTAGCTTAACTAGATTGCCATTAAATGTAAATTATCAATTAGCTGTTCCAGGTAATGCTTCTTTGCGTGTATACACAGCAACAGGTGCTTTATTAGCTGAACGAACGTTGAAAGCTGAGAATGGTACTATTTCACTAGCAGGAATAACTACTAGATCGGGTACTTACTTAGTAAGTATTACAGATGCAGAAGGAGGGGTTGTTCATCAGAAATTGTTAGTGGCTGTTGAGTAATAAATTAGATTATTGATTATTAATTATTCGCTTCACACTAGTCATACTAAGGTGGGTAGATAATCAGTAATTAATAATGCTATTAAATAAAAATGTTGAGTTTGAGGTGTTTACCTTGAACTCAACATTTTTTTTTGAACATGGCAGGCAAAAAAGTAAGTGGAAGGATATTTTTTATTACCGATTAACTATTTTCCAAGTCTAAAGAGCACGTGCAATTAGCAAATAATCAATAATTAATAATCAATCAACTACTTAATCTCACAACTCAATAAAGCCTTTCCTTCAATAGAACCTTCCAATACATCCCCCACTTTTACGGGTCCTACACCAGCAGGAGTTCCCGTATAAATATAATCCCCTACTTGTAATTTGAAGTACTTGGAAACGTGGCAAATAAGCGTATCAAAAGAAAAAATAAGGTCTTTGGTATTTCCTGACTGCACGACCTCGCCATTTTTAGTAAGCTGAAATTCTATCGCTTTAGGATTCAGTAAACGATCTAGATTGATAAATTCACTGATCGGGGCAGAGCCATCAAAGCCTTTGGCAATTTCCCACGGATGCCCTTTTTCTTTTAAACGGCTTTGTACATCCCTAGCAGTAAAGTCTATTCCAAAAGCTATTTGCTCATAATACTTAGGGGCAAATTCCTGTTGGACATGGCGACCATTTCTGCAAATACGTAGTACCATTTCAGCTTCGTAATGTAAGTTCTCTGTAAATTCAGGATAGTACAAAGGCTTATTATTTACTAGTATCGCAGAGGGCGGTTTCATAAAAACCAAGGGCTGCTTGGGGACGGGATTATTTAGTTCTTTAGCGTGATCTACGTAGTTTCTTCCTATGCAAATGATTTTCATAATTGAAGTCATTTGTCATTAGTTATTAGTCATTAGTCATTTGCAAGCTTACTAATGACTATTGACCAATGACTAATGACCTAATTCAAAATCTAACATTCATCAATCCCGTCAATTCTTTTACTTCTTTTATCGTTTGTTGTGCCTGCTTTCGGATTTCTGCAGAAGAGGCTTTTATTTTGTTTTTTACTTCCTTTTTATTGGCTTGTAAGGCTGCTTTTCGCGCTCTGAATTGGGTACTTAATTCTACTAAGGCATTAGCTACCGCTTCTTTTAGATCTACATATTTTAAGTTACCCGCAATATAATCTTCCATCAGACTATCGTGTGCTTCTTGCTTTTCGCAGGCTTTTAACAATTCAAATAAATTGGCAATGCCAGGGCTAATTTCTCCTTCAGGGGTATCACCGGTATCTGTAACCGCAGACTTTATTTGCTTTCTAATTCTAGCTTCCTCTGCAAATAAATTGATATAATGTTTTTCTCCTAAACTCTTACTCATTTTTCGAGTAGGGTCCGCAGGAGACATTAGTTTGGGTACTTCTGTAAATAAAGTTTCTGGTAAGACAAAGAACTCCTTCCCTACTTGATGATTAAACCGTTGCGCAATATTTCTAGATAATTCTAAATGTTGTTCTTGGTCTTTTCCTACGGGCACATAGTCGGCTCTATATATTAGAATATCTGCTGCTTGTAAAATAGGATAGTCAAATAAGCCAACAGAGATATAATTCCCTCCTCCTTCTTTATTCTGCAAACTTTTATCTTTGAATTGCGTCATTTTACTAGCCTCTCCAAAAGAAGTAAAGCAGTTAAAAATCCAGCACAATTCGGAGTGTTCTGGAATTAAAGATTGGATAAACAAGTTTTCAGGGTGAATACCAGTAGCCATTAAATTGAAGATCAATTCCCACGTATTCATTCTCAATTTTTTGACCGTATAAGGCATGGTCATAGCGTGGTAATCTACCACACCATAAAGGCAATCATATTTTTCTTGTAGCTGTACCCAATTTTTCACTGCCCCGAAATAATTCCCGAAATGCATATCCCCCGTTGGCTGGATACAGGATAGTACTTGCTTTCTTTTTTCCATATATTTTGATTGTCATTAGTCATAGATCATAAGTCACTAGTATCACGAACCAATGACCAATGACACATGACCAATGACCACTAAACCGCTACTATAGCAGAAATTTCAACGTTTACAAACTTAGGTAAGTTTCCTACTTCTACTAATTCTCGGGCAGGTGCCGTGGCTTCATTAAAATACTGCGCATATACGGCATTGATACGACCATACATATTCATATCTGAAACGAAAACGGAGCACTTTAAAACATTTTCAAAACTCGTTCCTGCTTCCTCTAAAATAGCTCCAATATTTTTCAATACTTGGTGGGTTTCAGCTTCTATATCTGTAGTAACTAATTCTCCGGTTGATGGATTAATAGCAATTTGTCCAGATACATATAAAGTGCCATTGTGAATGGTCGCTTGACTATAAGGACCTACTGGACTTGGCGCATGTTTAGTTTCAACAATTGTTTTTGACATGAGGGTTGGTGTTGTGGCTTTATGGCGTTGTGGCATTGTGGTGTTATGGCATTGTGGCCATAACGCCATAACACCATAATGCCACAACGCCTATAATAAAAAAAGCCTCACATCCAACAGGACGGAAGCTTTTATTTTTTTTGAATTAATTCGGAAAAGTTGAGACAAAAAATCAACTTTTTCGAACAATAGCAAAACTAGAAGGAAATGCCATTAAGCATCCTCTTCAAAATCATCTGCTTTGATAACCACCTGTCCTTTATAATACATATTTCCATCTACCCAATATGCTCGGTGGTATAAGTGAGGCTCGCCTGTTTTTTTACAAATGGCGATTTGCGGAATGGTAGACTTCTTGTGAGTTCTTCGCTTGCGCTTGCGCTGCTTGGAAATTCTACTTTTAGGATGTGCCATTTTTAAGTATTTGAAATTCCGAGTTCCAAATTCCGAATTCCGAATCGACCTATTTTAGTCAAGTTGGAATTTGGAATCTGGTGCTTAGAATTTGTTGTTTACTAATTCAACTTAATATTCTTTAATTGATCCCAAATGGGATTTTCTTGTTCGTCAGACGCTTCGTCGTCTTGCTGTTCCAGATAGGATAGCATTTTCTCATCACAATTTTCATCTTCAGACAAATCATGTGTTTTTATGAGTGGAATGACTAAACATATAAACTCATAGATGTATTTAGCAATATTCCATTCGGCTGTTTCAAAAGGAATGTAAACAACATTCTCTTCTTCTCTAGCCTCTTCATCATACTTTACTAATAACCGTTCTTTACCAATTATTGGTAGTTGCATGCGCTCTAAACAACGATCACATGGAGTGGTCATTGCACCTTGAAAGTTGATGAGTATATCAATGACGGTTGGCTTTTTATCAAAATCCACCTGTACCTTGAAAGAACCTTCTGAGATGGGCGTTTCTGGAAAATGCTTAAAAAAATCACTATCTAGCTGATAATCAAATTGATGCATTCCATCTTTTAAACCACTAAGGGGGATGGAATAAGCATTTAAGCTGTCCATTTTAAAGAACTAATAGTGTCAAAAAATAATTTTCTGATTTTCAATTGATTCCTTTTTCATAATGAATTAGAAATCTATTTGGAAAAGAGTCTATTGAAAATCTAAAAAGAAGAAAGTTGTTTTTGACCTCTGTAAAAGTGTCAAAATATGCTCCTTCATTTTTGAGCAGCGCAAAGGTACGATTTTTAGGTATATAAAACAGATAAAATATCAGAGATTGGTCAAAAGAATATCCATTTCATTACATTCGTACCTTTTTTGCCTTCTTGCCTATATAAATTATGCGATTTTTGCAGGGTTTAAAGTGAATGGCGTAACTAAACTAATTATAGAATAGTACATACCTTTGGAATAAAATTTTCTTCTTGTATCCAAAGTAGAAATATCCTTCGTCTTAATAGTAGTATTAAATAAAAACATAATGAGTAATTATTCTTTCATCTCCAATGCTCACCCTACTTTCATAGAAACTATGTATAAGAAATATCAGGAGAATCCTGATAGTGTGGAAGAAGGTTGGAGAACTTTTTTTAAGGGATTTGATTATGCGGACCATAGCGGTGCGCAAGTAAGCAGCAATGGAAACGGCAGTGCAGTCGTGAAGGCTAATGGGGTGAAGAATGGCGTACCCAATGGAATTGGGTTTAGCACGAAAGAATTTCAGGTGCTTTCCCTAATTAAAGCCTATCGGAATAGAGGACACCTTTCTGCCAATACCCACCCTTTAAAAAATAGGAAGGAGAAAGATCCCAATCTTGATTTAGACGATTTTGGATTATCAGAAGGAGACTTGAATACCGTTTTTCAAGCAGGTAAAGAAGCAGGTCTAGAAAATGCCACTTTGAAGGATATTATTACTCACCTAGATAAGGTCTATTGTGGTACTATTGGATTTGAATACCACCATATCGAGGATCGAGCAAAAAGAAGATGGTTTAGACAGAAGATAGAACGACACCATTCTGATAAGAGTTATGGTATTCCTCTTGAAAAAAAGAAGCGAATATTAAAAAAGCTCAATGGGGCAGTGATTTTTGAAAAATTCCTACATACTAAATATGTTGGACAAAAGCGGTTTTCATTAGAAGGAGGAGAGTCTGCTATAGTGGCTTTGGATACCATTATTAATAGTGCAGCAGCAGAAGGAGTAAAAGAAATTGTGATTGGAATGGCGCATAGAGGTCGGCTCAATGTGTTAGCAAATATCATGGGCAAAACCTATGAATCTATTTTTAAAGAGTTTGAGGGAACGGCACTTCCAGATACCGTTTTTGGAGATGGTGATGTGAAGTATCATTTAGGTTTCTCTTCTCAAATAGAAACGCCATCGGGTAATACGATGAATTTAAAGCTAATGCCTAACCCTTCGCATTTAGAGGCGGTCAATACGGTAGTGGAAGGATATGCTAGAGCGAAAGCGGATGTTTTATACGGCAGTGACTACGATCAGATTCTACCCATTTTAATACATGGAGATGCTGCTGTGGCGGGACAAGGAATCGTTTATGAAACGGTACAGATGAGTCAACTGGATGGATACTATACGGGCGGGACGATCCATTATGTGATCAATAACCAAATTGGTTTTACCACCACTTATGAAGAAGCACGCTCTGCAACTTATTGTACAGGGGTAGCAAGTTTAGTGCAAGCACCCGTGTTTCATGTAAATGGAGATGATCCAGAAGCTATTCTATTTGCAATGGAATTCGCTTTAGAATATCGGCAAAAATTTAATAATGATGTGTTCATAGATATGGTCTGCTACCGAAAACATGGGCACAATGAAGGAGATGATCCAAAATTTACCCAACCGCATTTATACGAGCTAATCAACGCACATAAAAACCCAAGAGAAGTTTATTCTGAAAAATTGATAAATGGTGGAGAAGTCGGAAAGCAATTGGCAGCGCAGATGGAAAAAGAATTCTGGGATGAACTGCAAAACCGGTTGGATGCGGTGAAGCAAAAAGACTTACCCTATGAATATCAGGCACCCGAACAAGCATGGAGAGAGTTGAAGTTGACAGTTGATCCAGATGACTTTGTATCTTCTCCTAAGACGGGAATTGATGCTGCGACAGGCGATCAGATTATCCAACATTTAATGACCATTCCAGATGGCTTTACGCCACTTGGTAAAATCCATCGGCTTTTAAAAAGCAAGAAAAAATTATTGGATAAAGGGCAGTTAGATTGGGCGATGGGAGAGCTATTGGCTTATGGTTCAATACTGCTAGAAGGGAAAGATGTGCGGATGACTGGACAAGATGTAAGAAGAGGCACGTTCTCTCACCGTCATGCTTATTTGAAAGATGAAAAGACTTTTGAACCCTTTAATCGCTTAGAAGGAATGAGCGCTGAACAGGGTCGCTTCATGACTTATAATTCTTTCCTTTCTGAATATGGCGTGCTGGGTTTTGAATATGGTTACTCACTTGCCGATCCGAATAGTTTAGTTGTTTGGGAGGCACAATTCGGCGATTTTTATAATGGAGCGCAGATCATGGTAGATCAGTTTATTACCGCAGGAGAGAGTAAATGGGGCAGAATGAGTGGGCTGGTGATGTTGCTTCCACACGGTTATGCAGGTCAAGGTCCTGAACACTCAAGTGCTCGACCAGAACGATTCCTACAAGCATGTGCGGATTTTAATATTACGGTCGCTAATATTACCACTCCCGCAAATTTCTTCCATGCCATTCGACGGCAATTGGCTCGCCCATTTAGAAAGCCTTTGGTAGTTATGTCCCCAAAATCTTTATTGCGACATCCAAACTGCGTATCTCCATTGGAAGACTTTGAAACGGGAAAAGGATTTCAAGAATTGATGGATGATCCGAAAGTGAAAACGGCTGCTGCCACTAAAAAGGTAAAAAGAGTTTTATACTGTTCAGGAAAAGTTTATTATGATTTGTTAGCTAAAAAAGAAGCGGATAAACGAGACGATGTAGCCATTGTCAGACTAGAACAATTGTATCCATTTCCGTTGACTCAGATGGAGAAAATGAAGGAAAAGTATAAAAATGCGGAAGCATTTTGGGTACAGGAAGAACCTTCTAATATGGGAGCTTGGCAGTATTTCTTAGCTTTTTATCAAAACTATGATATTAAGCATATTTCCAGACGCTCTAGTTCTTCCCCTGCTACTGGATTTAAGAAAATACACGACAAACAACAGAAAGCATTAATTGAGGAAGCTTTTAAGTAGGCATTGTGGTGTTGTGGTGTTGTGGCTTTATGGCTACTTACCACAACACCATAAAACCAAAATACCACAACACCTTCCTTCTCAAAACGGCCAAGTATCTTTCATCAACAACAAAGCCACTCCTGCTGCTGCACCAGATACAAATAAGGTCCAATCTCGTTGTTTAGCTTGAAAGATAGATAATACCACAAAGGACAGTGCTAAAATACATCCCACAATCAGCAATTGTCCTAGTTCCACTCCAATATTAAAGGCTAACAACTGAGGTACTAACTCATTTTCTTGCCCAGGCATAATCATCGCTCGAAGAAAATTGGAGAAACCCATGCCATGAATCAAGCCAAAGAAAAGTGCAAAGACATAATTGGTGGTGATTTTTCGATCAAAAGTACCTTCTGCCTCCAAGTTAGCCGTAGAAAAAACATTATAAAGGCTGGTAATTAGAATAGTCACTGGAATTAAAAATTCTATGAGATTAGATGGAAAGCTAATAACTTCAAAAGCGGCCAAAGCCAACGTAATGGAATGCCCAATAGTAAAGGCAGTTACTAAAATTAGTATTTTTTTCCACTCTGACAGCCGATATATGGCACATAGCGCCACTAAAAAAAGGATATGATCATACGCATTAATATCTGATATATGATCAAAACCCATTTCTAAATAAGTGCTAAACATTGACTTCATCAAAACATAGTTTTAAATTTGTTTATCATAACCAATTTTTTTTCTCTTATCCTACGCATAAATTTAAATAAATAATGCTATTTCCCTCCAAAGGGCATTATTTTCCGATTTAAAAGGTAAAATTTTATCCATCAAAACAAACTTGAAGTAAAGATTCATTTTGCTATCATACACTTTTAAATCGCCGCCTTTCGGCGGCGGGACTAAGGGGTTTGGGGGTAGAAATGTTCCAGTTTGCCACAGCAAACTGGAACATTTCTACCCCCAAAAGACCCTATTCCGTCACGTAGCATGAAGAAGTGTAAGCTTCTGAACCCGAAGGGATGGGATGCCAAGTGACGGGTTTTACGAAAAGTGTATCAGTAGAGAAAGATTCGTTAAGATTATTTCGGTCCAGAATAATTATCATCGTATTAAGTTATAGTATCCATCGAGCGATACAACTTACTCGATTAGCTTGAACATGAAGTATATTATAACATTGCTTAGTTTGGTTTGCCTCTTTCAAGCCTGTCAGCAACCCACTGAACGGATGGAAGGCTTCGAGGTGCATGGTATAGATGTATCCCGTCACCAATATCTCATTAATTGGGATACAGTGGCAATACAGCCTATTGACTTTGTATTTATGAAAGCAACAGAGGGAGAAGAATTAGTGGATAGACATTTCAAGCACAACTGGGAAACCGTCAAAAGCAAAGGAATAAAAAGAGGTGCTTATCATTTTTTCCATCCTACACTCTCGCCTCTTCAACAAGCCACTAACTTTATTAATACCGTTCCCTTAGAATATGGAGATTTACCGCCAGTTATAGACTTTGAAGTAACTAATGGTGCATCCGACACCACGGTAATTAATCGGCTTCAGTCATGGATAAGCTTAGTTGAAAAATATTATCAAGTTCGTCCAATTATCTACACTAATCAGAAATTATACAAGCGGTATATTGCCAGTAATTTTGATGACCATATTATATGGATGGCAAGATATAATACATCAGCGCCAACGATGATGGAAAACAAAAAATGGCATTTTTGGCAATATGGAAATCGAGGAACCGTGAAAGGAATTAAAGGAGATGTAGATTTAAATGTTTTTAATGGAAGTTATTTAGAGTTAGAAAAAATTTGTCACTCGCCAAGTGCTGCCTTAGCAGAATAAGCTAAGCTATTGGACGCTGTTCTTTCACCAATAACCAAAGAACAGCCGAAACCGCTAAAGTTACCGCACTAATCATAAAAATCACACTTTTATCATCAGCGCTTTCTATAAAACTACCTAAATTAGAAGCAACAATTTGAGGCAATACGACCGATAAATTGAACAGTCCCATCATCAAACCCATTTTCTGCTGATTGACTACTTCTGACATAATCGCAAAAGGTAAACTCACCACTGCACTCCACCCAATTCCTACAATTGCCATCAAGACAAATAGGGAAGTCATAGACTGACCAAATAGTACTAATAAACCATAACCTACTGCCATAATAGCGATAGCGATGGTATGTGTTCTTACTCTACCAATTTTTTCAGTCATAGGCTCTAATACTAGAGCTGGCAACAAGAAACCTACCGTGTTTAGAATGGCAAAAGCGATTCCGATGCTAAAACCAATTTGATTGTTTTCTGCTTCCGTAATGGTAGCCGTCGTTTCATAGCCCATAATCACCTCCTTGATATAAGCAAAGGTATAAATGAACATGGCTTGTACGCCTATCCATGTAAAAGCATGGGCAAAACAAATCTTTAAAAATTCGGACCAATTGGTTGCTTTTGTAGCTGCGGAATCTTTTGTTTCTGTGACTAATGGTGCTTCTAGATTTCTAGGTTCTTTAATCGCTAGAATCGGAAAAACAGAGCAAACGAATACAAAGAATGCCCCAAAATAAATCAAGAAATAATTGCTAACGAATGCCCCAATGAGATAGGCTAATACGCCGAAAAATCCAGAAATCGTCTGCATCCAAGTATAGCCCTTGGTTCTAGCTTCTCCCTCTGGAGTCACATCTGCGATAATAGAGCGAGCAGGATTAAAACTTATATTGATCGCTAAATCCAGCGTTAAAGCTACGGTAATCGCCACCCCAATAATACTGCCTATACCCATTGCCTCATTGATGACATCCAAAAAAGGCAAGGCTAAAATCATCAATGCTGCAATCGTTCCACCAATAAGAATAAAAGGTCGCCGTCGCCCATTCCAAAACCAAACATTATCGCTAATTGCTCCGACAATTACTTGCCCTAAAATACCTGCTAACGGTCCTGCTAACCAAACTAAACCCACCTCGTGTATATCTAATCCATATTTAGAATTGAGTATCCAACTCAGGGTAGCGATCTGTACACAGAGCGCAAAACCCATAGCGGTAGAAGGTAAACTTAGTAACCCATAAAAGGATTTAGAAATGGGAGTAGAGGATGCTTGGTTGTTCATTTTAAG
>CALJIQ010000153.1 GCA_937973995.1 uncultured Saprospiraceae bacterium | reverse complement strand
CCAAGTCTGGAGACTTGGAATATCGGTCAAGATAATGCGATCTATCAAGTCTCCAGACTTGATAGGCTTATCCGAGTCTTCTCCTGACGACAACATTCCGTTTAGCCTGACGGCTATGGGCAGCGCCTCAGTTGCCCCTTTAGAGTCCCTTGTTTCCTGAAATGGATTCGATGTCCATTTCAGGGAAGGAATCACGGGATAGGTCAAAGAACCATTAAAGTTTATGCTGAAGTTTTTCGCACAGCGGTTGTCCGACCACCGTTAAGTGAAACGACAGACCAGCGTTTACCAAAAAAATCTATTAAATAGAGTAAAACTACTACATCTTCTTTCAAAAAAGAAAATTTTTTTCTCCTTGATAATCAACTACTTAGAGGGTGGTTTTATTTTTTTTTTGAAAAAAAAGATAAAAAGTATGGAATGTCGGAAGTTACAGACTCTTTATGGTAGAAGTTTTTAAGACGGGACATCTTTCAAACTTTTAAGCTTTTGAAAAGGCTACTAAATGAAAGCAAGCTCTACAAAAGCAAATGCACAAAATTGAGCTACTTTTGTTTCAAGAAAGGTTAATTCGCTGGGCTCTTGAAGGAAAATCTTTTTTCCTTCAAGAGACATCAGTCTTTCTTTCTGAAAATTAGAATACTTATCACAGACTACTCTTAAAATACATCTCTATAACTCCAACTGGAAGGCGACCTGGGTTTAATTACTGGCTCGCCTTTTCTCGTTGGGTTGGCGTTATGGCATACAACACCTTTACCAAAGTACCGAGTGCCATAAAGCCACAACGCCACAACACCAAAACACCAAAACACCAATTTTTTTCTTACCTTAGTCCTAAATTCTAAAACATACTGTCAACAAACGCACACGCATACGATGGATTACACACCTACCACTTTAAGCATCAAGGCTTGGGCAGAGGAAGACCGACCTAGAGAAAAATTCTTATTAAAAGGAAAGCAAAATTTATCAGACGCAGAGTTGTTAGCTATTTTACTAGGTTCTGGGTCAAAGGAAGATACGGCGGTTAGCTTAGCTCAAAAGATTTTGCAATCGGTAAATAATGATTTAAATGAGTTGGGCAAACGGACGATTCCTACCTTAATCAAAGGGTTTAATGGGGTTGGTCAAGCTAAAGCTGTTACGATTGCAGCAGCCATGGAACTAGGGCGTAGGCGACAGATGACCGACATTAAAGAAAAGCCTAAAGTAATAAGCAGTCAAGATGCCTACCATATTATTGCTCCTATTTTAATGGATTTACCGCACGAAGAATTTTGGATACTCTTATTGAACAGGGGCAACAAAGTCCTAGCAAAAGAACAAATTAGCAGTGGTGGGACGACTGGTACGGTGGTAGATGCAAAAGTGTTGTTCAGAAAAGTATTAAGCCACCCTTCTATTACCTCCATTATTTTAGCCCATAATCATCCTTCTGGAAATTTATTTCCTAGTGAAGCAGATAAAGAATTAACGAAAAAACTTAAAACGGCAGGTAAGACCTTAGATATTGATGTACTCGATCACTTGATTATTGGCGAGAAGGGGTATTATAGTTTTGCGGATGAGGGAGTTCTTTGAACCCATTTTTCTTTTAAAGAACAACTAGCTTTTTGGTAAAAGTACAAAGAACTTAGACCCTGAAACTTTATTAGACTCTACCCAAATTTTTCCATTATGCATTTCAATAATTTTTTTACATAAGGCTAAGCCAATGCCTGTTCCTTCAAATTCTGTTTTGCTATGGAGTCTTTGAAAAATACCAAATATCTTTTGTAAATACTCCTCTTCTATACCGATTCCATTATCTTCAAAACAAAAGACATGGTCATCGGTAGAAGAGTCAACTGAAATTTTTAATTGGATGGGGGTATTTTCTTTTTTAAATTTTAATGCGTTACCAATCAAATTTTGAAAAACCTGTCGAAGGTGCGTTTTGTCACCGTAAACTACTGGCAAGTTACCAATTTCGAAAATTGGTTTTGTTTCGAGAATGATACTACTAAAATCTTTTATTATCACCTTAATTAGTTGAGTGCAATCTACTGATTCAAATTTATTGCTTTTACCAACGATAGAATAATTCAGCAACCCCTGTATGAGTTCGCTCATTCTACTAGATGATTCTTTTATGAATTGTAAGTGGATTTTTCCATCAGCATCTAATTGCTCAAAATTATTTTTTAATAATAAATCAGCAAATAATTTAATGGTTCTCAGTGGTTCTTGTAGATCATGAGACGCTACATAATTGAATTGGGCTAATTCTTCGTTTCTTTTTTTCAGAACGGCTAACTGAAACTCCGCTTCTATCTTGGCTTTAAATTCTTTTTTATATAAGGCTAAATCTTCATGAAGCATTTGAAGGCCTGAAAGAATATTGAAATATCTTTCATCATGGACTCGAGCCAATGTCTCGTCTGTTATTTGACAATCTCCTTTTGAAATAATAAGGATTTGTTGAAAAATATTTTCTAGTAAATCATGCTCTGTTTTAGTTTGCAATTCCTCAATCATTGATTACCTCTTTTATTGAAGCAACTGCCTCCTCTATGGTGGTATTGATTGAGTAGGAATCTAAGTTGGTTTGATACATGACAAACTTGGCCGCTGTATTGATTAGAAAATTTTTCCCTGTACAGAAAGATACATGAGCTAGATGTTCACAAACTTGCGTAAATCTTTGATTGATTAATCTTCTTGTTATAGCATCAGGACGCTTTGTATTTCTTATATCCACTATGAGACCATGTCTATTGAGTTGCTGCCCTAATAGCTCAACTTGATCAAAAACCAACCCTATAGAAAAAGGACTAACAACTGGTAATTCATCCAAATAAAGAATCTGTGGATCATAAATGATGACATTATCTTTGATGGCTTGTATTTCTTCGGGTGTAGCATCTTCGAGGTACGGTCTTTTTTCAAAGACAAACTTACTTTTAATCATAGGCATTATTCTAATGGGATGGGGAAATTATAGGGGAGAATTAAGAGCATGTCTAAATTTGAAGGGTTGGTAAGTATAAGTAGTCTGACAAAAATAAGTTAACAACTTTGCTTTTCAGTTGATTGATTATTAATTACTGATTATTAGCTAATTAGGCGTGTTCAGTAGCGTCTGGAAAATAATTAATAATCAATAATTAATAATGTCACACTA